>NZ_SJUS01000050.1:0-2591 GCF_004337085.1 Exiguobacterium sp. SH5S13
GTGAGTGAACATTCGTGACACGCAATCGATTATCCAGGAATTCTAACTCGTTCATGGGAATCAATCCTTTTTGATTTTATTCCCATAATGTCAGCATCACTACCTCACCAACATTGCGTAAGAACCACAAATGTGCACAATAATGCAACGAAAAGTACAGAACTTTGCCAGCTGGGTTTTAGTGTTTCGACAACGCATGCGTGACACGATAACTGTCACCTGTGAAGTTTAGTATGTGAGCGTGATGGATGACGCGATCGACGAGTGCCGCCGTTAGGCGCGCGTCGCCAAAGATGCGATTCCACTGGCTGAACTCAAGGTTGGATGTGATGATCAGGCTCTTTCGCTCGTACCAGTCGGTGATGAGATGGAACAGGAGTTCCGCAGATTCTTTTGTGAGAGGGATGTATCCCATCTCGTCTAAAATGATAAGGTCTGCCGATTCGAGACGTGAATGGAAGCTGCTCAGTTTCCCATCCCGCCAGGCCTTGTTGAGTTGCTCTACGAGCTCGGAGACCCGGAAGAACCTCACCTCATAACCTTTGTGACAAGCTTCTCTCCCGAGTCCGATGGCCAAATGGGTCTTTCCTGTTCCCGGGGACCCTGTCAGAACGACGTTCTGTGAATGCTCGACGAAATTCAGTGAGGTCAGTTCGTCCTTATCCAAATGCTTCGGAAAGTAGATGTGATTGCCCCAGTGATAGTCGTCGAGTGACTTGTTGTTGATGAATTTCGCCTTTTTGATAAATCGTTGCGCCTTCGCTTCTTCGCGGAGGCGCATTTCCATAGAGAAAAGTTCCATAAGAAATTTTTCAGGAGATTCCGTTGGAATCGATTCATAGATTTCGGCGACGTAGGCAAGGCGGAGCGACTTGCACATTTCTTTCAAGCTCATGCAGTGCCACCTTCTTCCCACGGCCGATTCAGGCTATCGTACTTGCTCCAGTCCACATCATAAGGATGGCCCTCGACCACGGCTGGATCGTCGTCCTCGCTCAGTAGCTCGTATAGGCGTTCATTGATCTCGAGGATCGGATACAGTGCGAGCTTGGCTCGGATCCAGGCCAGTCTTTCCTGCCGAACGAGTAAGTTCGGCACGCCCAGGTACTCTTTGATTCTACCCGGCAGATATTCGGAATAACGGGAGTGACCGAAGCTTCTTGGCTTCTTGTGCCAAGTGCTGATGATGTTTTCCCACGGAAGCGCACGTTTTGTCATCATGTAGGGCCGTTTTTCTTCGTAGAGGATTTCTCCGTAAAGTGAGAGAATCTTCATTGAATCCCACCTTAAGATGGCGCGTACTTGCCCATGACGAGCCCCTGAAGGGACCAAGACTTTCGTCTTATCGATCGTTATTTCGCCGTACTTGTTCACCTTGAACAGTTCTTCTTTGAAGACAGGGAAGTCTTCTTGCGGCAATCGCAATAGATGTCTCTGCTCTTCTTCGAACAACTCACGGATCAGCACATGCTTTTCGTAATGCACTCTCTCCATGTCGTCCCGTAGGGAAACTGCGAGCTGTCGGTTCATCGAATCGTAATCATGCATGACAGGAGCCGGGACAAGAAAATTGTATCGAACGTATCCCACCTTGTTCTCGACACTTCCTTTCTCGTTCCCACTGTAAGGATTACAGCTTTGGACTTGGAAGCCATAATGAGCCATGAACTGCAGGAAAGCATCAGTATAGATCGCCTCTTCTTTCGTCGTTCGCGGTTGGATGACTGCGGCGGGGAGATTATCGATTCTGAGTTGTTGCGGCACACCACCGATTTCTTCAAAAAGCATTTTGAGTCCCGTAAGGAAGCACTCTTGGTTTTCTGCGGGGAGAACGACGGCTGCCGTGCGGTTGCTGAAGGGCAGACTCATGACGAGGCACTTCACATCGACCGCATGACTATCTTTGACGACTTCCATCGTCCCGAAATCCACCTGCGCCTCACCCGGAGGGTGCTGCAATCGTTCGTGCCTTGTGTCGTTTTCCTCCTCGCTCGTCATATGCCAGCTCTTGATGAAATTGCAGACCGTTCGGTAAGAACCCTCGAATCCGTTCGCCACCAGCGTTTCATAAATCTTTTTATTCGTTCGTCTTAACTTTTTCTGAAGCATCTGATCCTCGGTCAACCAATCCTCGACCATCTCGCCCCATTTTGTTCCGTACATCATGCCCCTCTTGGGGCGAATGGTTTCACTCGGCAATTGAGCTGAATCCGCGTATTTTTTTACTGTCCTCCAATTGAGGTCTAGATTTTTAGCGATTCGATTGATTGAATGTGATTTGTGGTTTCTGAGAAATTTGATACAATTGATATCGGACATTGCTAGCATTCCTTCCATCTCCTAACGTTCTTGTGTCGCAACTTAAACGTTAGGGTGAGATTGTGGTTGCTGGCAAGTCCTTTTTCTTTTCTAAAATAGGAGTGCAGAGTTGTGTACGTTTCCGTTGCACACTTCTGCACTCCTATGGTTCTTACGCAATGTTGGTGAGGTAGTGATGCTGACATTATGGGAATAAAATCAAAAAGGATTGATTCCCATGAACGAGTTAGAATTCCTGGATAATCGATTGCGTGTCACGAATGTTCACTCAC
>NZ_SJUS01000051.1:0-2474 GCF_004337085.1 Exiguobacterium sp. SH5S13
TGTGAACGCTAGAATAAAATTGACAGTTTTTGCTCGATACGATTTTACACTATTGCCGAAGAATCAGAACAGAACTCCGATAGAGTAGTTGAAGCTATTTTATCTGGAGGGAATGGATTTGGAGGAAAAGTTAGTGCTACACATCAAGATTCATCAAATGTATCAGCAAAACATCAAAGTGGCTCAAATCGCCACAGCGCTGAAGGTATCAAGACCGACGGTATATAAGTACCTGAAGATGACATATGAAGACGCCCTACATGAATTTGACGGAAAAGCCTGTTCACGAAAAAAGAAACTCGACATATATCGGGACTGGATCATTGCATGGTTGGAGGAGTATCCGCATTTGAGCAGCGCACAAGTCCATGACTGGTTACTTGAAAGATATCCCGACCTCTCGGTCGGATCGAGCACGGTGAGGACATACGTGAAGGAAATCCGAGAAATCTATCAGATTGAAAAGAAAAGGATTGTCCGCCATTACGAGGCCATCCCTGAACAACCGATGGGCAAGCAGATACAGGTGGACTGGGGTGAGACCAGACAACGGACTAAAGATGGGAAAACGATCAAGCTCTATTTCATCGCGTTCGTACTTGCGCACTCTCGAATGAAGTATGTGGAATGGAGAGAGCGTCCGTTCACCACCAAGGACACCATTCGCTGCCACGAGAATGCGTTTCAATTCTATGGTGGGCGCCCTTCTGAAATCGTCTACGACCAGGATCACCTCATCGCAATCAACGAGAACGCAGGTGACGTTCTATTGACCAATGAGTTTCAAGCCTATGTGAACGAACGGAAGTTCAGGATCTATTTATGTCGTAGGGCCGACCCGGAGTCGAAGGGTATGATCGAGAACGTCGTGAAGTATATCAAACGGAATTTTGCGGACAGCAGAGTGTACCGGCATATCGAGGATTGGAACGACCGTTCCATGAGATGGCTGGAGAGGACAGGAAATTATAATGTCCACCAGACAACGAAAAAAAGACCAGCTGAAGTGTTCTCCGTCGAAAAACAACACTTACAACCGGTCTCCTCGCTACTTTCTTTCGAAAGCATCCATATGGAAAGTATAGCAAGGAACGTCGGCAAGGACAACACAATCCGTTATCGCTCAAACCGTTACACCGTCCCAATCGGGACCTACTCATCGGTCAAGAAAAAGGTGGTATTCGTCGAAGTGACCGATCAGGAGCGATTATTGATCCGCGAGTCTCCCGAGGGAGAAGTGATCGCAGACCACCGGATCAGCCAAGAGAGCGGAAAACTGATTCAAAACCGTGACCACCTGCGAGATCGTTCCAAGGGAATCGAAGAACTGAAGCAACAGGTCCTCGCCTACTTCGAGGACAGAGAGTCTGCCTCTGACTATCTGGTTGAGCTCTCGAAGCGGTATCCACGTTACCGCCGCGACCAGTTCAACATCGTCAGGGACGTCGCGACCATGTATCCCAATCACTTAACGAAGGCACTGGAAAAGTGTTCGCAAGAGAAGCTGTTCAGCGCCAACGATTTCCGAGACGTGGTCCACTATCTCGCGACCCTCGCGGACGATGGGTGTGATACAAAACCCGATACCGAACGTCCGAAGAAATCCGGGATACAGGTCGCAACGAGGCCGATCCAAGCCTACACCGACATCCTGAAAGGGGTGACGGTAAAATGAGTCAAAGCGTTTCCGAGTTACAACAGGACTTTCGGCAGCTTCGTCTCGCCGAGACGGCTGACGCCCTCCCACAGATTTTGAGAGAGGCCGAAATGGCCTCCTGGACGTATATCGAATTTCTAAGTGCCATCACGAACCATGAACGCGCCAAACGAGACGCTAAAAGTTTGGAGAGACGAATGAAGTGGGCCCGATTCCCGTTCATTAAATCCCTCTCGGAGTTCAATTTAGAGGAACAGACCGCACTAACCGCCCGACAGCTGAAGCAGTTGAAACAGCTCAACTGGCTCGAGCAACAGTACAACCTGATCCTCTTGGGCCCTCCGGGCGTCGGAAAGACGTTTTTGGCTGTGGGGCTGGGAATCGAGGCGGTCAACCACGGGTTCAAGGTATACTTCGTCACGATGGGCGAACTCGTCCAACTATTAAAAAGTGAAGAGTTCTCAAGTAAGTCGAAGATCCAGTTAAAAAGGTTGCGAGATTCGGACCTGGTCATCATCGATGACCTGATGTATATGGCCATGGACCAACGAGAAGCCAATCTCTTCTTCCATCTCGTCAACCACCTTTACGAGCGCAGCTCGATCATCCTGACCTCGAACAAAAGCCCCGATCAATGGGGCGAATTGATCGGGGACCAGGGCATCACGACTGCGATACTGGACCGCTTACTCCATCGCGTCGAAATCATACATAGTGATGACGACAGTCATCGGATGAGGAACCGGAAATCATTGTTTTCGGCAGAAGTGTAAAAGGCAAACGAGCAAAAAGTGTCAAAATCAACTTGACGTCTACA
>NZ_SJUS01000052.1:0-2202 GCF_004337085.1 Exiguobacterium sp. SH5S13
TATAAATGTCAACGTCTTTATGTACAATTTCGTTCGCTTAATAATGCTCACTATTGCTCACTTCATCAGCCACAGTTTGTTCTGACCGATGGTCTTTCAATCGATAAGAGTCCCCGGTGATTGGCACCACGGTTGCGTGGTGTAGAATCCTATCCAAGATGGCGTTTGCCAGTTTCGGATCGACGAACACCTCCTCCCATGAGCCGAAGTTGATGTTCGTGGTCAGGATCGTGCTCTTTTTTTCGTACCGCTGGTCGATGAGTTGGAAAAAGATTTTGGCGTCCTCTGCGTCGATTGGGAGATACCCAATCTCATCGATGATCAAGAGGCGATATCTGGAGAAGTGTTTCAGCTTGCTCTCCAAGCGGTTCTCCTGCTTCGCGGTCCGCAACTTTTGGATAAGGTCGTGGCACTTCGTGAAATAAGTGTTATGGCGGGCGAGCGCCGCCGTCACCCCGATTGATGTCGCGAGGTGCGTCTTCCCGACACCGCTCGGGCCTAGGAACACCACGTTCTCGTTCCGCTCGATGAAGCGAAGCGTATGAAGGTCTAGGATCTGTTCCCGGTTCAAGGACGGCTGGAAAGAGAAGTCGAACGTATCGAGCCCCTTCGGGCTGGGCAGGGCTGCCGATCGAATCATCCGGTGCGTCTTCTGCTTTTCCTGGACGTCGATTTGGTGGTTCGTGAGCTTGACGAGCACCTCGGTCAGCGACGCCCCGCTCTGAATCCCGAAGTCGATTACCTCATCGAGGTGGATAGCCATCTGATCGAGGTTGAGTGACATGAGGTTCTCTCGTAGCTGCTTGTAGCTGTTCGTCTCCCTCATGACCGGTACCTCTCGTCCATGAGCTGCAGGTTGCGCCGAGCCATCTCGTCGATGCCGCCCCGGTCGCCGACCGTCTGGCTAAGCTGTTGAAGATAATGGTGCTCCAGATAGTTCAATTTGTTGTCGCTAAGACGATGTTGGGCGATCGGTTTCGTGTTATGATAAATCCACAAGTAATCGTCATGCACCTCGAGTGCCACCCGTTCGCCTTCATATCCGGTTGGTACGGAATACTGGTTCGAGCGGTACGAGACCATGTTGGAGTGGTTCACCTTGGCCCGGGCGTGCTTGATGCGATAGGAATCTCTTACTCGTTCAGTTGGTAGCTGGAGTAGGAGGTTCCTTTCTTTTTGTAGCTCCAGAATCGGGATCTTTCCGGTCCCTTGATGGATCTCGCTATTGATTCGTCTACACAGTCTCTCGATGTAGTCGTGCAGCTCCTCGAGGTTATATTTGCCCTGGTAGGCGTGAATCTCGTCCAAGATTTTCATCGGCGCCTCGACCTTCCCTTTCGTCTGCGGCCGCCCGGCGATGCAAGGTTTCACCTGGAAACCGAAATCCTTCGCGAACTCCTCGAACCGGCGGTTCACGACGCCCTCGCCGTATCGTGTACGCGCCTCCGTCATGACGGTGCTCATATTGTCTGTAACGAGCTCATCGGGAACCCCGTCGAGTTTCTCGAACGCCTGCGTCAAAAACGAGAGGACGACATCTTGCGATTTTGACAGACTGAGGTGGAAGAAACGAAAACGGGAATACGAGAGTATCAGCACCGCCACGTTCACCTCGATCGTCTCGCCGTCGCGTGTCTCGTAACGGATTGACTCTTTCCAGTCTAGTTGCGCCTGTTTGCCGGGGGCCGTCTCGAAGCGGACGTGTTGCCCGGCTGCGGGCATTTTTTTATTCTCGTTGAAATAGGCGGCGAACTCGGGATGCCGTCTGATGTAGCTCCGGAATGTCGAGTCAGCACACTCCAACCCATGGTTGTCTTTCAGGTATTGCCAGAGGATGCGTCGATAATAGAATCGTTGCTTGGAATCCTCCGACAGGAGGGCCCGGATGATCGGATAATACGCATCGATCACCGATTCCCGGTTTCTCGTTGTTGGCTTCTGGTAGCCGTTGAGATATTTATTGACCGTCCTCCGGTCGACACCCATCTCTCTGGCGAGTTGGCTCTTGTTGATTTTCATGTTCATCTTCTCCATCATGTCATTGAATGTCCGTAGGTCCGAAAGTTCGTTTACCTCGAACGTCGTGTCTACGTTTAATTGAATTTGCATAGTCGTTCACCTCGTGAACAAGTATGCGAGAAGGAGACGAAATTGTACATTGTTATCCCAACGTTTTAGGACATCTTAAAACTATCATTTATA
>NZ_SJUS01000053.1:0-1861 GCF_004337085.1 Exiguobacterium sp. SH5S13
TGTCAACAGCGGTTTAAAATTCCTTCTTAATAACGGATTAAAAATCCCTTTTTTACACGTTACTCTTGGAAACTATCGACACGGGTCGGCTGGATGCCGGCCCGTTTCTTTTCCCTCATCCGATATGAATCTCCCCGAATGTTAAAAGTGGTCGCATGATGAAGAAGGCGATCTAAAATTGCGGTTGCCAAAACCTCGTCACCAAATATTTTTCCCCATTCAATATATGACTTGTTTGAAGTCAGGATGATCGAACCTCTCTCATATCTCTTCGAGATGATTTGAAACAGCGCATTCGCACTGATGGGGTCGAACGGAAAATAACCGATTTCATCTAGAATGAGTAGCTCGGATCGACAGTACCTTTTGATGATACGAGGAAGAAGGCCAGATTTCTCTGCTTTTTGACACTCCTCGACAAAATCGTTCGCGGTAATGAACGAAGTCCGATAACCTTTCGTGACAGCTTCCGCAGCGATTGAAATCGCCAAGTGTGTCTTCCCTACCCCCGGCGGGCCCAATAATAATACATTAAAGCCGTTATCGATGAACCGACAGGTCATCACCTCCCTGACGCGCTTTTCATTGATGCTCGGCTGAAACGCAAAGTCGAAGTCTTCTAGCGTCTTAAAATAGGGGAGTCTGGCACGTTTTATTCGTTTCGATAGCTCTGTTGACTCACGGTGTTCGATTTCCGTCATCAGAATACTGTTTAGAAAGTCCGAATATGCTACATTATTCTTGGAGGCATCTTCAAGGATTCCTTCAAGCTGGTTGGCCGACAATTGCCATCCAACTTTTTCTAAGCGTTCAGTGAGAAGGTCCGTGTTCATTCGTGATCGCTCCTTTCGAACTGTTCGTACACTTGAAGGGAACGACGTTCCACTTCAGGAATATCGGGCTGGAGACGACGGGTCGGCAAACCTTTTTGAGTCGTTTCTAGCCCTTTGTAATGCTCTAAATTTAATTGATACTTCAAGTTCCCGGAGGCGATCGGGTGTTGGGCGATTTGTTCGCCATCAGCGTAGACCTCGAGATGATGGTCAAGGGTGATTCTAATTCGTACATGCTGTCCGACGAACCGGAACGGAACTGAATACTGTCGTCCTTGGTAGGACACAAAACAGTCTTTGCTTACTTGACGTGTTTCCCAGCGATGGACCGGATAATGCGGCTTCAAATGTCCTGGTGCTAGAAAACCTTGTTCAACCTCGAAGCGTTTCTCAGGTGACTCTTTCGTCGTATCGTTTTTCTTTTTATTGGCCGTGTTTTGTAGCCACTCCAGGACGTCACGATTCAATCGTTCCAATGTCTTTCCGATACGTCGTTTGAAAAAGTTCTGTTTCATATAGCCGAATGAGCGCTCGATCTTCCCTTTCGTCTGTGCCCGTCTGGGCTTGCACGCCTTCGGCGTAATCCCATAATAGGCCAAGAAATCTTCGAACTTCTGATTGAACTTGATACCGTTTGGATTGTGGCTGATGACCGCAGTTTTCATATTGTCATAGAGAATCTGTTGCGGTACGCCATTGAAGAAGGCGAACGCATTCATATGGCACTTCATCAGAGTCTCCAGCGTCATGTCGGTCGTGAACTCGATGTATCGCATCCTTGAATACCCGAGGATGATGGAGAAGGCATACACCATACGCATTTCACCGTCTACTTCATACGTCCCGACATCACTCCAATCCATCTGTCCCTGTCGTCCAGGCGGTGTTTCAAACCTGACGGTAGCCTGCTTTTTAGGCTGAAGTCTGTAAGGTCTCACGTACTCTCTCAGAATCGTCATTTTCCCTTCATAGCCTAGCTTTTGAATCTCATCGAACAGAACCTCGCAATTGGTTGTACCTTCTTTGAT
>NZ_SJUS01000054.1:0-1795 GCF_004337085.1 Exiguobacterium sp. SH5S13
TACAATAGTGAACGCAAGCAATGGAACCTAAAAAAAATGACTCCGGAGCAATACCGGAGCCATCTGATCGCCGCATAAAAGACGACGCACTTTTTATTAAACTGTCCGAAAAACAGGGCTCAGTTCAAAGAACTGAGTTTCTTTTTTTATTTAGCCGTGACGCCCCCGTCGACCGGGAGTTCGATGCCGGTGATATGGTTCGCCTCGTCTGACGCGAGGAACAAGACGGCTGCCGCCACCTCATGTGCCGTCCCTAAATTCGGCAAGGCGACTTGATTCAAGAAATGTTGTTTATAGTTCGGATGCTCCATATGCGGCGCGCTCATCGGCGTGACGATATAGCCCGGGTGGATCGAGTTGACGCGAATGTTTTGTTTGCCGTAATCGACTGCTGCTGCTTTCGTGAGCGAGCGGACCGCACCTTTCGATGCCGTATACGCTCCTGCTCCGGCCATACCGGTCAACGCCGAAATTGATGAGATGTTGACGATCGAGCCGCCGTAATTTTTCTCCATGAGCGGGATCGCATATTGCGTTCCGAGCATGACGCCATCGATGTTGATGCGATACGTCCGCGCCCAGTCGTCTTCTGTCTGCTGTAAAAATGGTTTAGCGAGCGCGATGCCAGCGTTGTTGACGAGAATGTCGAGCTTGCCGCACGTTGCTTGGACTTCTGCGTAAACCTTCTCCCAATCTGTACGTGATGTCACGTCATGGCGAATCGCAAGCGCCTCCCCGTCCTGCACCCGAATCGCCTCGACGACGTTCGTTACTGCTTCAAGATTGATGTCGGTCGCGACGACCGTCGCCCCTTCTTTTGCGAACAATTTCGCTGTCGCTTCTCCCATCCCACTGCCTGCACCTGTGATGACCGCAACTTTCCCCTGTAATCGCATTAAATTCTCTCCATTCTTAAATTATGATAGTCTAACTATCGTAATAATAGACGAGGCACATTTGATTCTCAACGAAACTGCCTGAACACGTTATAATGACGAGACAACAAAGAGGTGATTAGATGAACAAACGACAACAAAATAAAGAAGATCGCTTGAATCACATCATCGATCAAGCTGAGACACTTTTTTTGAAAGACGGGTTTGAGCGCGTCCAAATGCAGGACATCGCCGACGCTGCAAACATCGGGGTGGCGACGCTGTTCCGCTATTTCCCGAAAAAAGACCAACTGATTGTTGCGGCCGCCATCCATAACTTGACGCCGACGTTGCACGTCTTCAAGGAATTGACGGCGCGTCCCGGAGACGCCTACTCAAGACTAGAAGCAATACTCGATTATTTGCTTGGGCAACAACTGCGTCAGACGAGCCACTCCCGATTCCGTGAGGCGTTCGAGAGCTATGCCTCGTTCGTCGCCTCCCCGCTCCCTGGAATCGACGGCTATATCGAACTGCAGCGCCAAATCATGGCGACGCTCGAGCCGCTCATCCAAGACGGGCGGACGGACGGGTCGTTCCGTCACGATATCGACGTGAAAGAGACGGTCATCACCGTCATCAACGCGTTCGGCACGTTCGGCAACAACATCATCTTGAAGTCGCACATCAGCTATTTAGAGAAAGATATCGACCCAATGATCCAACAACGTGTCTTGAAAGAGATGCTGCTCGCTTACGTGCGGGCATGACAAAAGCCCCTTCGCAGTTGAAGGAGGGCACTGAAAAACCTCCGCTCTATCCGAGCGTGAACAGAAAAAAGGGCGATTGGACCGACTCAAGTCGGGACAATCGCTCTTTTTCCTTGCCCTTATCCTGTTTTTTCTTTTGAGAGGGTGATG
>NZ_SJUS01000055.1:0-1691 GCF_004337085.1 Exiguobacterium sp. SH5S13
TGGTTCTTACGCAATGTTGGTGAACGATGATGAGCGACCGTCTGAAGTTGGTCGCTCATTTTTTTGCAATATCAATGAGCAGGGCTCGGCTCAGGATTGCGACAAAGTACCCGAATCCTGAGCAAGTCAAAGCCTCCTCTTCCATACATGAGTCGTTTCAACATCTTTAGGCGATTGACGTTCCCCTCCACGTAACCGTTATTTTCTTCGAACCGACAAGCCGCCAGGATCACCTCTATATTTTGTTTGAGACGACCCACGAAGCGCTTCAGTCCGGGATGTGATGTGACCTGTGGATTTGTAATCAACGCAAGAAGATGTTCCGCGTCCCGTTCACGAATTGCTTCTCGAAATCCTTGGATGAAACAGAATGGAATGGCGAGATCTCCATAATGGACTAACAGGTACGAGACATCGATGATGTCACCCGGTCTGGTCGAAGGCCATTGCCAGAGTAAGCGACAGACATCCTTGCGCGATATAAAAACCTGGGGTTCAGGAAGACCCTTTTTCCGAACGTCAAGTGAACGGTAACGGACCGCGCCGAACGAGCCTCTGTAACCTAAGTGCCTGAGATAAGCATCCGTTTCCTTGAGCGTATATCGATTCAGAACACATTCTCTCAAATGTGGCATGAAACGATCGATCAAGTGAGGTCTTTGTCTTTTCGATGGAGAGGGCTCGTAAGTCGGGTCACTGTATTTCTTGACGGTCCTCCAGTTCAAGTTCAGCACCCGGGCGATCGCATTCAGACTCATCCCTTGGTGATACATGCTTTGAACCATTTCGACCAACGGTCGTTTCGTTTCTTTCCGGGGTTCAGTCGGATGTTGCGGTTTCAAACCGTACGATACAGCACCTTCCGGATTTACAGGGATACGAGAGGGAAGGACACGCTGGCATATCGAATTGAGACATCGCCACAGATTGTCTATGAGGTGGAACCGATCGCTCACCACTACGATGTCCTGGTTGAGCAACGCTTCTTGATAGGCCGGGAATCGGTCGACCGATGCGCGGACAGGTCGCTTCTCCAGATTCAAGAGCCAATCCGTCAACATGTCAGCTTCGCGAGTTCGGAGCAAGTCGACGGGACGATGTGTTATTGCGTCGCAGATGATGGTCCCGTACCGATGCCCTTTTTTGAAGGCGAAGTCATCAATACCGATTATCTCAGCACAGTGGTTTGGGATGGGGACCCGTCGTAACACCCTCAGCAGCGTGTCGTGGCTGATTCGAAAACCTAGAACAGTCGTGACACGCTCGGCTTCCTTCGCACTCATGGCCAACATTAAAGTTGATAACACGCGCTCCGTACGGAGCGTTCTCCGCGAATGAGAAAGGGCCCATGGCAAGCGCTCTGTAAAAATGGAGCGTGGGCATCTAGAATTGTCACAGAACCATTTCGGTACTTGAATCTGCAGGCGGAGCACTTGATACATGCCTGAAAAGTCTTTTAGTCGTCGCTTCGCGAAACTGTGACGTCGGTGACAAGACTGACCGCATTCCGGACAACATGCACCGCTGGATACGAGACGAGCTACAAAGTATTTCACCCCATCGTGTGAGTGAACATTCGTGACACGCAATCGATTATCCAGGAATTCTAACTCGTTCATGGGAATCAATCCTTTTTGATTTTATTCCCATAATGTCAGCATCACTACCTCACCAACATTGCGTAAGAACCA
>NZ_SJUS01000056.1:0-1689 GCF_004337085.1 Exiguobacterium sp. SH5S13
TGATATGCTCCCCAATAGGTAGACAGATGAAATAACAAATCTGTTTATCTGATTGGGGAGTGTTTTTTTATGGCGAGAAGTCGACATTCGATCGAACAAAAACTGAGTGCGCTGCGTATGATGGACGCAGAAAGATATACCTGGAAGGAAATCGAGGAGGCTCATCACGTCTCTAAGGATACCCTCCGGGTGTGGAAAGCCAAATTCGATATCGGTGGGATCGACGCCTTGAAGGAATCGAAGACATGGAACCCTTACACCAAGGAACAGAAGATCGCGGCCGTCTGTGACTATCTCGATGGGTTCACTAGAATGGAGGTTCTCTCAAAATATCAAATCAGTGATTGGTCTGTTCTTCGGAAATGGATTAAGAAGTATACTGGTCATAGCGAGTTAACAGATTCGAGAAAAGGGATGGATCGAGCTATGGCAAAAGGGAGAAAGACCACATTCGAGGAACGCATCGAGATCGTCAGGTATTGCCTGGAGAACGGACGGAACTATCAACGGACGGCCGAGATATTCGCCGTGTCTTACCAGCAGGTCTATGGCTGGACGAAAAAATATGATACCGACGGCGTGCATGGGCTCGAGGATCGGCGCGGACGGACGAAGCAAGAAGAGGAACTGACCAACGAGGAGAAGCTCGAACGTCGCATCCAACAGATCGAGCGCGAGAACGAGCGCCTGCGGGCCGAGAACCTGTTCCTAAAAAAGTTAGAGGAGATCGAGAGGAGAGGTTGATCAGCCAAATCCGGCTACAATTGCGTTACACGGCCATCGAGGAGTTGTCGACAAGCGACACGTTCTCGGTCGTGCTCCTGTGCGAAATCGCGCAAGTCTCACGGGCCGCCTATTATAAATGGTTGAAGCGTACCGTCTCGGTACGCGAAGAGGAGAACCTGAGCCTATTGGAGGACATCCGCCTTCTCTATGACCAGGTGAACGGGACCTACGGCTATCGACGGATCACCATGACGGTCAACCGCAGACGACGCCAGCATGGCCTGCCGGCATACAATGAGAAGCGTGTCTATCGTCTGATGCGTATCCATGAGATCCGTTCGGTCATCCGCCAGAAGCGAAAACGGTACAAAAAATCGTCACCGCAACATGTGGCCGAGAACCTGATGAACCGAGAATTCAGTGCGTCCCGACCGGACGAGAAATGGTGTACCGACGTCACCGAGTTCAAATATGGTGCCGGGAAGAAGGCATATCTGAGCGCGATCATCGACCTGTACGACGGCTCGATCGTCGCCTATCGTATCGGGAAGTCCAACAACAACGGGCTCGTCTTCCATACGATGATGCCAGCCATCGCGGGGCTCCGTACAGGAGCGAGTCCGATGATCCATAGTGACCGAGGGTTCCAATATACCTCGAGAGGGTTCAAACGCATGGTAGAAGACGCGGGACTGACCCACAGCATGTCCCGGGTCGGACGTTGTATCGACAACGCCCCGATCGAGAGTTTTTGGGGCACCTTGAAAGTGGAGATGTACTACTTGCGTGAGTTCCAGGCCTATAGCGAACTCACAACGGCCATCGAGAACTACATATCGTTCTACAACCACGATCGTTTCCAGAAACGACTAAACGGCTTGAGCCCTGTCGAATACAGGTCTCAAGCCGCCTAGGCTGGTTTTCATTATTTGCCCTGTCTACTTGACGGGGAGCAGTTCATTT
>NZ_SJUS01000058.1:0-1487 GCF_004337085.1 Exiguobacterium sp. SH5S13
TTGAACTGAACCCCGAATGAAGGACACTTGAAATAAGTGACCCATTCGGGGTTTTTCGTATGCGCACGAATCGCTATAATGAACCTATTCATTCAGACGGGAGAAACAACCATGAGTAAAATCATTTTCAATATCCATCAAATTGATCAGCTTGAGTCGAACCCGAACGTCTCGTCGGTTTCAGAACGCTCGATCCAATACACCGGTGAATTCAAAGTAAAGGCCGTGCTTGAAAACATGGACGGCAAGGGACCCCGGCAGATCTTCACGGAGGCTGGATTCGACCTGACGGTAATTGGGAACAGGAAGGCGAAGTCCGCGTTGGAACGATGGCGCCGAACATATCGAAAAGACGGGGAAGACGGTCTCCTGAACGACAAACGTGGAAAGGCTCTGGGAGGTGGACGCCCGAAAACAGACGAGTCGATGGAGAGACGGTTAGCGAAGGCAGAGGCAAGAATCAAGTACCTGACGGCAGAGAATGAACTCTTAAAAAAGCTAGAGAAGTTAGAAGGGCAGGCGAAACATACGAACTGACACCAGCAGCGAAATATCAGGCCATCAACACCGTCATCCGCATCGCACAGCTGAAGAACCTCGTCCGCCCACTATGTGAGATCGCCGGCGTGAGCCGGAGTGGCTATTACGCCTGGTTGAACCGTGCCGAGGCGGCGTCCCTCCGGGAAGAGCGTGATTACCTAGACGCGACACTCCTCAAGCAAATCCACGACAGCCATAAAGGTAAAGTCGGTTATCGGGGGCTGTACATGGAGGTGCTCGCGACACTCGGCGTCCGGATCAACCACAAACGGATTCTCCGACTGATGCGCAAGTATAACATCGTCACCAAAATCCGGAGGATGAATCCTTATCGGAAGCTCTCTCAGGCGACGCACGAGCATCGCGTCGTGCCGAATCTGTTGAACCGTCAGTTCCGACAGAGCGAGCCTGGAAAGGTGTTCGTGACCGACATCACCTACCTCCCGATCGCCTCCGGCGAGAACGTCTATCTGTCATGCGTGAAGGACGTGGCCACGCGTGAGATCGTGGCGCACAAGCTGTCCGCAAGCCTTCACATGGACCTCGTCTTTCAGACGATGGAAAAACTTGAAGATCACCTCCAAGGGAATCTGCATCCCGAGGCGATGATCCATTCGGATCAAGGCTTCCACTATACACATCCGGACTACCAACAACTCGTTCGCAGCCTTGGACTGGTCCAGTCCATGTCACGTCGAGGCAACTGTCTCGACAACGCACCAATTGAATCATTCTTTGGCCATTTGAAGGACTATGTCACCAACCGATCGTGTGGATCAATCGAGCAGGTCAGAGAAATGGTCGGGGACTACATAAACTATTACAACTGCGAACGCGGTCAGTGGAACCTAAAAAAGATGACCCCGGAACAATATCGGGGCCATCTAATCGCCGCATAGGACATACGGGCTTTTTATTAAACTGTCCATTTTACGGGGCTCAGTTCA
>NZ_SJUS01000059.1:0-1446 GCF_004337085.1 Exiguobacterium sp. SH5S13
TGAACTGAGCCCTGTTTTTCGGACAGTTTAATAAAAAGTGCGTCGTCTTTTATGCGGCGATCAGATGGCTCCGGTATTGCTCCGGAGTCATTTTTTTTAGGTTCCATTGCTTGCGTTCACTATTGTAATAGTCAATGTAGGCATCGACCATCGACCGGACCTCGGTGAGGCCTGATGCCGATCGATGGTCGATATGATCTTTCAGATGTCCGAAGAAGGACTCGATCGGTGCGTTGTCGAGGCAGTTGCCACGACGTGACATGGACTGGACCATGCCTAGTCCACGGATACGTGACTGGTAGGCCGGATGGGTATAGTGGAACCCTTGGTCCGAATGGATCATCGCCTCGGGATGCAGATTCCCCTGGAGACGCTCTTCGAGCTTTTTCGTCGTCTGAAAGACGAGCTCCATGTGTAGGCTCGTCGACAAATGGTGTGCCACGATCTCGCGTGTCGCGACGTCTTTCACACAAGAGAGATAGACGTTCTGGCCTGTCCGTGTCGGGAGATAGGTGATGTCCGTCACGAATACCTTGCCCGGCTCGTCCTGGTCGAACTGACGGTTCAGGCGGTTCGGCACCGTCCTGTGCTCGTGTGTCGCCTTGGCGAGCTTCCGGTACGCGTTCTTCCTGCGGATCTTCGTGACGAGCCCATATTTCCGCATCAACCTGAGGATGCGCTTGTGGTTCATCGGTGCCCCGATGAGATCGAGCACCTCCATATAGAGCCCGCGATAACCGATTTTCCCGTCGCGGCGGTCATGGACATGTTTCAGGAGAAGATAGTCCGCATAATCACGCTCTTCCCGGAGGGAGTCGTCTTCCGCGCGGGTGAGCCAGGCATAGTAGCCACTGCGGCTCACGCCCGCGATCTCGCAGAGTGGACGGACGAGGTTCTTCAGCCGGAACGTCCGGATGACGGTGTTGATGACCTGGTATCGCTCTTTCGGTGTCAGTCGGTGCGTTTCGCCTGCCTCTCGAGTTCCTCTAGCTTTTTTAACAGCTCGTTCTCCGCCGTCAGGTATTTGACGCGCGCCTCGGCCTTCGCGAGCCGTCGTTCGAGCGAGTCATCCGGCTTCGGGCGCCCACCCGCGTTCGACTTCCCACGACGGTCGTTCAACAGGCCATCCGTTCCATAGATTCGGTAGGTCTTGCGCCAGCGGTCGAGCGATGACTTCGCCTTCACGCGACCGATCACCGCCAGGTCGAAACCGGCTTCCTCGAAGATTTGGGAGGGGCCTTTTCCCTCTTGGTTCTCGAGCACGGCCCGTATCTTGAAGTCGCCCGTGTACTGGATCGACCGGTCCGAGACCGACGCCACGTTCGGATTCGACTCGAGCTGCCTGATTTGATGTTCGTTGAAGATGATTTTACTCATGGATGCGTTCCCCCGTCTGAATGAATAGGTTCATTATATCGATTCGACCGCACACAAAAAACCCTGAAT
>NZ_SJUS01000005.1:0-123728 GCF_004337085.1 Exiguobacterium sp. SH5S13
TCATTCCGTCGACTTCCCCCCGAAGGGTTCCGTCGATTTCCTGCGCTCGACTTGCATGTATTAGGCACGCCGCCAGCGTTCGTCCTGAGCCAGGATCAAACTCTCCAAAGAATTTGATATAGCTCTTGAAAATGACGAAGCTTGCGCTTCAATCAAAACTTGTAAAACTTTTTTTGCCTCATCGTTCAGTTTTCAAAGTTCGTCTGTCGCCGTTAGCGACTAAATGATAATAACATTTCTTTTTAAATCATGTCAACAACTTTTTTCTCATTTTCCGAAAGCGTTGTTGGCAACAGAGATAACTATATCATCCCCCAAACTGCCTGGCAAGCATTATTCTAAAAAAACTTCAGAAAAATTTCTCTTCTCTTTTTCATTAAAGAAGGAATCACTCTCCGCTACTCGAATACGTTCCCTATACTCATTCACAGAAGGTGGCCACAACATGCAGCAACTCCAACCAAAACACAGGTCGCCCCTACGTATCTAGGCTGGGACACAAGCATATACGCTCAAACGAAGTCTCGAATGGATGACGGACGAGAAGCACTATGCGTCCACTAAAAGTAAAGCGCCGTTACCTCATTTGATCCACACCCATCGCACACCTTTATACAGAAGACTCCGTGATGTCGATATGGAAATGCAACGAAACAAAGTGATCAACCTGAACATCGCAATCAAGCAACTTAACAACTTGATCGTCCACCCTGGTGAAGTATTATCTTACTGGAAATCAATCGGGCGGCCGACGAAACGGAAAGGATATGTCGACGGCATGATCCTTCACTACGGCAAAGTCACTACCGGTGTCGGGGGCGGCCTATGTCAACTTTCGAATTTGATTTACTGGATCACACTGCACAGCCCACTCACCGTCACCGAACGTTATCGGCACAGTTACGATGTATTCCCGGACTCTAGACGCGACCAACCGTTCGGCAGCGGGGCGACATGTTCATACAATTATCTCGATCTGCAAATTATGAATCAGACAACCCAAACGTATCAATTGCTTCTATATATAGAAGGAGATGAACTTGTCGGCGAATGGCGATCCGACATCCCGCCGGCCGTCAGTTATAAAATATACGAACAAAACCACCATTTCACAAAGGAGTGGTGGAGCGGGACAATCCGGCACAATCAAATTTTCCGAGAAGTCATTTCACAGGACGGCACACTGCTACGCAATGAGTTCATCACTGAAAACCACGCACTCACGATGTATGATCCGTTCCTGCCAGAAAACACTGCATACAAAAAGGCCGACTCCTAATCGAGTCGGCCTTAGCCATTTAAGCGTGTGGCAAGAACATGAAGTATGCGAGGAAGATGACGAGCATTCCGTACACAATCGGATGAACCTCTTTCGCCTTCCCTTTCGCCATCATCATGAGCGGATACAGGATGAACCCGAGCCCAATCCCGGTCGCAATCGATGAAGTGAGCGGCATCATGAGAATCGTCATGAACGCAGGGATCGCAATCTCAAGCTTTCTCCAATCGATATCGAGAAGTGCTGACGCCATCAATACACCGACGATGATGAGCGCCGGGGCTGTGACTGCCGACGTGACGACTGCGAGAAGTGGCGAGAAGAAGAGTGCTAGTCCGAAGAAGAGACCCGCAAATACTGCTGTCAATCCAGAACGGCCACCTGCAGCCACACCCGCTGACGATTCGACGTAAGATGTCGCTGTCGACGTACCGAAAATCGCACCAGCGACTGTAGCTGTCGAGTCAGCCATGAGTGCTTTACTCGCACGCGGTACTTTGTTGTCTTTCATGATGCCCGCTTGACGAGCGACCGCAACGAGCGTACCCGCTGTATCGAAGAAGTCGATGAAGAAGAACGTCAAGATGACGACGAGCATTTGTACCGTGAACACGTCCGCAAAGTTGATGAATGCTTGACCGAACGTTGAAGACATGCTCGGCGGCATCGAGACGATATCCGAGATCGCCGTCGGTGTCGGGACGAGGTTGAAGATCATTCCGACGATTGCTGTCGCGAGCATCCCGATGAAGATACCACCTTTAACGTTTCGGACCATGAGAAGCGCTGTGACGACAAGACCGAATACCGAGAGAAGCGTCGTCCCTGTACCGAGTGCACCGAGACCGACGAGCGTCGCTTCGTTGGCGACGACGATACCGGCGTTTTTCAATCCGATGAAGGCGATGAAGAATCCGATACCAGCGGCGACCGCCATTTTAAGCGGAGCCGGAATCGCATTGACGACCGTCTCACGAATACCTGAAAGTGTTAACACGATAAAGAACAATCCTGAGACGAGAACACCCGAGAGCGCCGTCTGCCACGGGATGCCCATCCCGATGACGACACTGTAGGCGAAGAAGGCGTTAAGCCCCATACCTGGCGCGATAGCGATCGGGTAGTTGGCGAATAGCCCCATCGTGACCGATCCAATAAGTGCGACGAGACCGGTTGCCACGAAGACGGCACCCATGTCCATCCCAGCAGCCCCGAGCACGTTCGGGTTGACGAACAAGATGTACGCCATCGCGAGGAATGTCGTGAATCCTGCGACGAGTTCGGTTTTCACGTTCGTTCCAAGTTCATTCAACTGGAAGTGACGTTCGATCCGGCTTTCTGACGGTTGATGTTTCGGTTCTTGCTTGAGCTGTGTGCTCATTGGTTTTCCTCCTTGGCTCGCCGTAAAACGAGAAAGGTCCCCGATCAATGACCGAGGACCCCACGCGAAACATACAGGGACAGACGTCCCCTTATATATGTCTCGCCGTAGTGAAATCATTTAAGGTGATTTCGTAGAGACTCTCGGGCCATATTCCCGATATTATACGGCAAAATTTAATTTGATTGTTCGGATATGAATAAGAACGTTTTTATCTTATCAGCGTTAAAATTGAATGTCAACAAAATGACGGATTTTATTAATATTTTTTCGTTAAATGTTCGGAATTAGACAAAAGCAGAGGGGTTTCCTCTGCTCAAGTTTATTCCCACTCGATTGTCGCTGGTGGCTTCGATGTGATGTCGTACAGGACACGGTTGACGTGACTGACTTCATTGACGATTCGAACTGAAATCTTTTCAAGCACGTCCCAAGGGATGCGCGCCCAATCCGATGTCATCCCGTCAATCGACGTCACGGCACGAACGCCGACCGCATAGTCGTACGTCCGCTCGTCACCCATGACCCCGACCGAACGGATCGGTGTGAGAACGGTGAAGTACTGCCAGATATCACGTTCGAGTCCAGCCTTCTTCACTTCTTCGCGAAGGATCGCATCAGACTCGCGGACGATTTCGAGCTTCTCTTCCGTGATTTCACCGAGGACGCGAATTCCAAGACCCGGTCCCGGGAACGGCTGACGCCAAACGATGTATTCAGGAAGACCGAGTTCTGTCCCAAGTTCCCGTACTTCATCTTTAAATAGCGTGTTGAGCGGCTCGATCAACGTGAAGTTCATATCTTCAGGCAGGCCACCGACGTTATGGTGCGACTTGATCGTCTGCGCCGTGTCGGTACCGCTCTCGATGATATCCGTGTAAAGCGTCCCTTGGGCAAGGAAGTCCATATCGACGAGTTGAGACGCTTCTTCGTCAAACACGTAAATGAACTCATTGCCGATAATTTTCCGCTTCTGTTCCGGATCAGAGACGCCGGCTAATTTCGCCATAAAGCGTTCTTGCGCGTCGATTTTGATGACTTTCATGTTGAATCCGTCAGCAAACGTCTTCATGACGCTATCCGCCTCGTTTTTCCGGAGCAAACCATGGTCGACGAACATACACGTCAACTGGTCTCCAATCGCGCGATGGACGAGTGCTGCGACGACAGATGAGTCGACACCGCCAGACAAGGCGCAGAGGACTTGTTTATCGCCGACGATCTCGCGGATCTTCTCGACTTCGATGTCGATAAAGTTCTCCATCGACCACTCGCCTTTGGCACCACACACTTCATAGATAAAGTTTTTCAAGATGTCGTTGCCGTACTCCGAGTGACGTACTTCCGGATGGTACTGGACACCATACATTTTGAGGTCGTCGTTTTTGATCGAGGCGACCGGGCAAGACGGGTTCGTCCCATCGACGATGAACCCTTCAGGTGCTTCCATGACGAGGTCACCGTGGCTCATCCAAACCGTGTGCTCAACTGGCAAGCCTGTGTAAAGGGCAGATGCTTCAGGTGTCGAGAACAGCGTCGCTTTCCCATACTCGCGGTGGGCCGCACGTTCGACGCGTCCACCAAAGTGATGCGTCATCAGCTGCATGCCGTAACAGATCCCAAAGATCGGGATACCGAGTTCAAAGATTTCTGGATCGCAGCGGTACGCACCTTCCGCGTAAACGCTGTTCGGTCCGCCCGAGAAAATAATACCGGCCGGGGCAAGTTCACGAATCTCGGCAGCGGTCATCTTATGGGAATGAAGCTCACTGTACACCCCAAGGTCACGCACTCGGCGTGTGATCAACTGATTGTATTGTCCTCCAAAGTCGAGCACCAAAATCATTTCTTGTTCTATCTTCACAAAACCTCCACCTTTCTGCCTTCATCTCAAAAAAAGAGCGAGCCTCTCCCACGGATTCACCAAACCGAAGAAGAAGCACGCCCTTTTTTCTGTATACGAAACGTGCTCCTTCATAGTCGGTCCATTTACGGTGGTCCGGTAGAGACTCTCGCGCCAATTCGCGAGTATATACGAAGGAATGCTTTGTTCAATTGTCTAACTAATGCGTCTATCTTACTGTATGCACCCGTTCACTTCAACTCATAATTCGGCGAATCATGATTTTCCAATATTCTTTATATTTTGAATTCGGAGTTTGATCGGCGTAAAGGCTCTGTTCGAACAAGCGCGTCAGGCGCGTCATTTCGTCCGATTCGTAGTACGCATCGACTTCGGCCGCGAGCTCGGACGGCGTCCGGCCCTCAACTTTAAATCCGGCGCCGCGAAGCCGTTTCACGAGATAACGATGCATCGCCACGAGCCGTGGTTCATTGAGCGGACGTCTCGTCCACCAGAGGACCATAATCAACCGTTCGAGTGACTTGCGGTTCCAGACGAGCAAGGCGACTGCGAACACGATGAGCACCCAAGCCCAAACCGGTATGTTCCACGACTCGGTCGCCGTCTCACCTGTCGCGACGTCGTCGAGCGCCAAGTCTTCTTGCGGACGGTTCGTCTGTTGATTGTTTTGGTTCGCCTGAGGGTCGTTCGCCACTGGATCATCTGCTCGGATGCCCGATTCCGTCTCGACTTGCAACAAGTTGGCGTCAGAGAAACTGATCGTCGCCTCGAGCGGCACCCAACCAGCCCCTTCCACGAAATACTCGACCCACGAGTGGGCGTGGCGGTTTCGGACCGTATATTCTTCCTCACCTTGGATGACTCCGCGTGTATCCCCCATCGTAAAGCCTTTCACCCATCGTGTCGGTACACCGTTCGCCCGCAAGAGCACGGCAGCTGACGTCGAGAAGTTATCACAATACCCGACGAGCGTATCGAACAAGAACTGGTCGACATAGTCGGTCTCACCTTCCGGGGTCGCCACATCTTCCGTATCATATTGGAACTCACCTGACCGAAAGAAGGCTTGGATCGCTTGAGCTTGTTCGTATGGGTTCTCACTGTCGGCCATAATCTCGACCGCTAAATCACGGACCCGGTCCGGTAGCGTTTCCGGCAACTGCAAATAGGCTTGTTGTTCCTCATCCGTCAACGTCATCACCGGTTCGTTCAGTTCGAGTTGTTGTTCTGTAAATGCAGGAACGCTGTATCGCAACTGAATCGTCTCCGGCGTCACTTGTCCGTCATTATCGAATACGATTTTTCCGGAAGGTCGAATGTGGATTGTCTCATTCGGGAACGACTCTTCGATGTCTCCGACGAGGAACTCCTTCCCACTCTCCGTCTCTGCCGCCTGCGGGTACTCCCCGCCATACGGAACGAACGACTGGCGGCGGTCAAATCGGAGCAACGCCTGCTCCGGGGTCGTATCGACCTCATCGTCGACGAGTTGCCCCCGGTTATAGTCAGAATCGAGGACAGGGGCTTCGACCCATCCTTTACCCGTGTAAATCTCTTTCGCCTCGATGCGCCAATAGCGGGCCGGCACACCACGGGCGATGAAGACGATGCCGTCATCTTGTTCGAACGGACCGCCGAGCTGTTCGTCGTTCACGCCGTAACCGACGCGGCCGCTCCCTGAACCGCCCTCGTTCAAAGCGTTTTGGAAACTCGTCGTCACCCGATCGGACCAGTCCCCTTCGATTGTCGGAGACACACTGCCGAGCACGATGACGACCGCCGCGAGCAGGCCGATGCTGACGTAACGGACGAGCGATTTGCTCGGACGCTTCGCCACATCGGTCACGAACAAGAGGAAGAGCGATGCCAAGATGGCGAATAGGATGTTACTTTCACCATCATAGAGCGTCCACGTGTCAAAATACGCCATCAACCCAAGTGTCGACACGATCATTCCGAGAACGAAGCCGTAGCTCGGATACGTCCGGCCGACCAAGATGGCAAACAAGACACCGATGAGCGCCATCGCCGAGAAGAAAATGGCTTCTTCAGGCAGCGCCCCGCTCAATACGCCCGTCAAGTCGTCGAGCCATAGCCCGAACCAGTCGAGCAAACTGCCGTGATAAATGTAGAGGACAGTAAAAAAGTTGAGGACGACGACAGCGATAAAGCCGTACCAAGGGAGCAGGCTCGCAAACATCGGCACGAGCAGCAAAAATAAAAATGGCCAGTTCACATCAAACGTCGTGCTTCCGACGATCGGTTCAACCCAAAATGACAACAAGTAAGCGGCCAGCGCCGTATAAACAATTCGCTTCACCCACTCGGTCATGTCGTCACCTCATTCGCCGTATAGAGATGATAGCTACCTTGGGTCTCATGCATGAGTTCGCGCACCCATTTCGTCTCAAACGGGCTGATCAAAATCAAGTTGCCCGTCTCTTGCGGCAAGTTGCGCTTGACCCGCTCGACGAGACGGCCTTCCGGTTCCGGCGTCGCCGTCAACAGATAATGCCCAAGCTCGGCACTTTGGTCCGGCAAGTGGAACAAGCGGACTTGCTCTTCGATGACGTACAGTTCAAACGGCAAGTTTTTGCGCTCGAGTTGCCGAATCGCCCCGACGAGCAGTGATAGCGAACGTTCGAACGCTTCCTCATGCCCGGCCGAAGCCGACGGCACGAATACGAGCGATAGTTTCTTTTCTTGCTCTTGGTCGAACGTCTTCGTCATCAAGTTGTCTCGACGGGCCGACGCTTTCCAATCGATCCGGCCGATACGGTCTCCGGCCGCATACTCACGGACACCGCTCGTCGTGTTGGCGACTTCGGTATATGTCCGGGTGCGCCGATATTGCTCGCCCCGTCCGCCGACGTGTTCATCGCGCGGCAAATCGAAAGGAAGTTCAGCCGGGGAGACTTCGACGACCGTCTCAATCCGAAGCGTCCGTTTACGGTCGAATAACCCAAAGACGTCACGCACGTGAAAAAGCGTCCGGTCAAACACATGAATGCCACGTTTAATGTGTTCCACTTCATAATGGACCGTCTCACTGCGTCGAAAGAAACGATCGACCGGGATCACGATTGGATCCGTCACCTCGGCCAAGCGCGGTGGCGGTGTCTCTTCGAGCGTGACGACACCGACGAGGAACGGGTACTTCCGTTCGATTCGAAGTGCCACGTCCATCGTCTGCCCGGAGACGAGGCGTTTTGTCGTGACGCGACGAGATACGTTCGCCGCCGTGACCGGATACACCATGAACAGCGTCCAGTACACGGTCAAGACGAAAAATGACCACCATAGCGTCGACGCGACGATACTCCCTTCGATGCGAGCGAACGCATAAAGTCCGAATGCCGCCGCCCAGACGAGGAACAGCTTCATCCAATTTTTCATACTTCCTTGACCTCGCGATCCATCGGGACAGGAAGTGTGTCGAGCCACCCTTTGACGAGTTGCTCTGACGTCTTCCCTTTATAGCGCGCTTCCGCCGTCAACAATACCCGGTGCCCGAGCACGCTTCCCGCGAGCGCCTTGACGTCATCCGGTAAGACGAAATCACGGTTATGGATGTATGCCCACGCCTGAGCCGTTTTCATTAGAGCGAGCGTCGCCCGCGGACTTCCGCCGAGGTATGTGAACGGGTCGTTCCGCGTCTCATGAATCAAGCGGACGATATACTGCTTGACCGCGCTCGAGACGTGGACGTCGCGTACTTCACGCTGCATCTGTTCCACTTCTTCTTTCGAGATGACACTTTGCAACGCTTCTAGCGGTTCTGCCTTCTCGAAACGGGTCAACAAGGCAATCTCCTCATTGAATGACGGATAGCCCATCTCGATTTTGAGAAGGAAACGGTCGAGTTGGGCTTCCGGTAACGGATACGTCCCTTCATGCTCGATCGGGTTTTGGGTCGCCATGACGAAGAACGGCGACGGAAGAATCTTCACTTCGCCGTCAACGGTCACACTGCGCTCCGCCATCGCCTCTAAGAGCGCCGACTGCGTCTTCGGTGACGTCCGGTTGATCTCGTCGGCTAGGACGATGTTTCCCATAAGCGGACCGGGACGATATTCAAACTCTTTCGTCTTTTGGTTATACATCGAGATGCCCGTCAAATCGGACGGGAGCATGTCTGGAGTGAATTGAACGCGTTTAAAGTTAAGGTCGATGGCACGGCTGAACGCACGGACGAGCATCGTCTTCCCGACACCCGGGACATCTTCTAACAGCACGTGACCTCCGGCAAGCAAAGCAGTCAAACTTTTCGCGATGACATCTTCTTTTCCGACGATCACCGTCTCAATGGCGGTGATGATCGATTGAATGGCTGGACGATAAGACATGGCCGACTCCCCTTTTTCTCTTGTTCCTGTCTCTTCCGAAATTCGAATGTTCTGATTTTATTGTGACATATTGAGCCGCTTGAATGAAAGAAATACCTCGTGCGAATCGGCTTTCCGTTCTTTACCCGAAAACAGGCGCCCTCTCTCCAAAACGAGCGGGCGCCTGCCAGATTATTTAGGTCGTTCAATCTCGAACTGTTCCCCGATTTTGGCATAAAAATCGCCGGCCAGACGGCTAATCGGTGCCAATTGCGCTAGGTCGACGCGCCCGGCTTGATACAATTCGGGATTGACATGAAAACGGACGACACGGGCGATTAAAACATCGGCCGTCACTTTTCCGTCATGTTCAATCGGAACGTGATGATGAAGTTTACACTCCATCCGGATCTTCGCTTCTTTGACACCCGGCGTTTCAATCACGTCACTCGGTTCGAGCGTGAACGTCGTCCGGTCGAGCTCACTTTCCTCCGGCCCTAGGTTCGCCGCCGTCTCATTTACGAGTGCGACGTTCGTCTCATCGACGATATGAATCACGAGTTCTTCCGTCGCAACTGCATTCCGAGCCGTATCTTTCATGACGCCGTCTTTCCGTTGGATGGACACCGAGACGAGCGGAGGGTTTGACGCGATGATATTAAAGTAACTGAACGGGGCAGCATTGATGACATCACCGTTGCGCGTCGTCACAAAAGCAATCGGCCGCGGGACGATGCTCCCGATTAAAAATTTATACGTGTCTCGTTCAGTCAATGCAGTCGGATCGATTGATAACATAGCCCACCTCTTCTTTCATCATATTGTTACTTTCAAGCTAGCTGTTTCGAATGGACGATGTCAAACGTAAGCGCATCGGAATGTGTAGGATCATTAAATTAGGGGTAAATCTGTCTAGATATATTAATTAGATAAAAAGAAAAATCAGACGATTTCTCTTTATGTATATTTCGATTATTTGATGAATGAATGAAGTGAAGTGGTTTTTAGATATGGAAGGAAGTAGAGAGAATTATGAGCAAGTGGGTTGAACAATTGGACAGTCGCCAAATACTCCGCATCTTATACGGAGTATGTATCGCCAGCCTCGTCTTGACCGGGATCGGAGCTTGGTTCGTTCGAGACGGGACTGTCTCGTCAAGCGAACTGATGTCGCTACGTTGGATCTGGGTAGTCGGGTTAGCCATGTTTATCGGAGCTATTTTATTAATCGGGCGACCGCTCATTAAACGGACGTCTGCTCAAAATGAAAACATGCACACGAAGCAACAAGAGATGCAAAAAGTGCTCGAGGAATCAAAACAAAACGAGATCAAACTACAATCCCGAAACGAATTAATTGAAGTGCTCGCCTCAAAGGAATCGCTGTTCGATTACTCGTCGGTCATCGAAAAAATCGTCTCGTTGACCCAAGCAGAATTCGGCGCGTTGCTGCTCGTCAAAGACGGAGAAATCCATTCGGTCGTCCCAAACGGAATGACCGAGGAACAACAAGAGAGCTTAATCGAAAAATCATATCTATTACAACGTACCATGACCTCACAAGCACTCGAGGCGACGTCGAAAAAAATTGCCGACGATGTTCACAACTATCCTTACTATATCCACGAGACGGCCATCCCGGTAAAGGATCCGTCTGACGGCACGATGATCGGGTGCCTCTATCTCGCTTGTTATGACGAACAGTTCGATGCGAGCGAAAAGTCGGAATTGAACGCGTTCGCGAATCAATTAGCGATTTCCTTGCTACGGACGCGCCTTTACAGTCAGATGCAACAAGACCGGAAAGAGACGGCCCAACTGATCAACTCGGTGCGCGAAGCGATCCTCTACTTGAACTATGAAGAACAGACCGTCGTCGGTAACCGGGCTTTCGTGCGCATGTTCGATGAGCTTCAGTTCGAATACAAAGGCTATGAGGAATTGGCCACCGTCTCGATCGATATCGAACAGTTGGCCGAACGCGTCGACCAACGTGAGTTGTTCATCGACTATATCGAACGCGTCTTCAACCAAGACCCTCCGGTAGACGGACTTTCGATCTCGCTTGACCAGGGGGATTGTCACCTCCAAGTGTATGCGGAGAGTATTTACCGGGACGAGACGCTTCACGGAACGATGCTCGTCTTACGTGATGTGACGGCCGAAACCGAAATCGACCGAATGAAGTCCGAGCTCGTCTCGACCGTGTCTCATGAATTACGGACGCCGCTGTCATCGATTTACGGGTTCACAGAATTGATGCTCGAACGTAATTTGAAAGACAGCCGCCGCGAATTGTATTTGAAGACGATTCATGACGAGGCGAAACGCCTCTCCTACTTGGTCAGCGACTTCCTCGACCTTCAAAAGATGGAGGCCGGAAAACAGACGTTCGAGTGGGAACATGTCGATTTGTATACACTAGCACGTGACAGCATCACATTCTATCAAGAGACGACCGACCTGCACCACATTCACCTCGACGCCGACTCGGCCCAAGATTTTCATATCGAGGCAGATCTCGGCGGGATGCAACAACTACTCGGCAACTTGCTCAGCAACGCCATCAAATACTCACCAGAAGGCGGCAACGTCCTCGTCTCGCTCGAACGGATCGACGATCAAGTCGTCATAAAAGTACGCGATAACGGGATCGGCATCCCTTCGTCCGCTCTGCCGAACTTATTCGGAAAATTTTATCGTGTCGACAATTCGGACCGTCGTAAAATCGGCGGGACCGGGCTTGGCCTTGCCATCTGTAAGGAAATCACTAAAGCACACGAAGGCCACCTACACGTCGAATCGATTTACGGTGAAGGCAGCACGTTCATCTGTGAATTACCAACTTTAAAAGAAGCGGTTCATCAATGAACACGATTGGCATTTAAGCCGATCGTGTTTTTCCACCGCCTTTTGCTTTTTAATAAAGGAATCTTTTGGCATAATATAGAAAAACAATAGCAACGGAACAGAATTCGTTCAGTCGGTTATACCCACACCAATATTTTTACACGTCTTTTATAGAAAAGAAGTTATACTAAGGAAGAAGAGAGACACACGATTGGAGGTCATGAAGTTGGATCACCAGGACCCACCCGCGTTTTCAGAGTTAGGCGACTTTAAACAATGGGGACGTTTTGATTTAAACGTTCCACTTCAAGGTGGACAAACCGAACTCCAGATTGCCGTATCAATCGTGAGAAACCACATCCCGCTTCGCTTAGGTGGTTTTTACATCATCGCGAACGAGGATCATATCCTCCACAGCGGTTCCCACGATTCAAACTTGCAAAAGCACATCATCCACTTGATCCAACAAGTACAGGCAGGGCATGCGGAACAAGAGTCACTTCTCCATGAATCGTTTTGGACGATTCACTATTTCACCACACCATGAGAGAGACGATTCGGGCGTCTCTTTTTTTGCGCGTGAAAAAACGCCTCCCGAGGGAAGCGTTAATCCCATCTCGACATGATCGCGATGGATTTTTCATAGTACTCGGTAGCTAGTTTGTACTTTCCGTTTTCACGAAGCTCACGCGCAAGCCAGAGTGCGTATTTGTTTGTATATAGATATTCGTCAAACGACTCAAAGTATTGAACCGCTTTCTTTAGGCTGTTCATCAAACTAAGTTTGTCTTGTTCTTGATAACAATTTTTATAAACTTCAAAATGATAAACGAATTCTTCCAATCCTTTATTATCACCTATAATTTCATACCCTTCTTTAAGCCAATTTACAACCCCGCTTGAATCCTCTTGATCAGAATAAACCTCAATCAGTGAAAGAACGCTGTATAATTTGCTTTTAGGGTCAACTTTATAGGATAAACTTTCAATAAAAAACTTTAAGGCCTTTTCTTGATCACCAAGTAAAGAATATATTTCGCCCATATTGTTGTAGATCATGCCATTATAGTATTTTAAATCAGTCGCGCTTGTTACTTTAGTAGCACGTTCATAATGCTCAAGAGATTCAGCGTACCGTTTACGCCGCTTATAGGAAAGACCAATAATTAAATAGCATTCAATGATGCGTTCCACATAGAAATTATCTTTAAAATAAACAAGTGCAGTTCGGACATTCTCAATTGATTGTAAATAATCTGTACACTTATAGTACAGCCCCCCCATAATGTAACGCATATCTGCAATTTCCCAATCAGGAATATTCGAAGTACTTAACTGTTCATTAAGTTTTTCCATCAACCTTAACGCTTCTTCCTTCTCATTTGCGTGGAAGCTAGCCAAGCTTTGCATTAGTAAATATCGTAATTTATTATCATGATCAAGCTGATCTTCAATCCAACCAATCTCCGATAAATATTGTCCTTTTTCACCAGGCATAAAATCAAATCGTGCTAAAGTGATGAGGAGTGTAATGTACAATTCTTTAGACTGGTTTACGACCGGATTAGAAATATATTTTTCGATTTGGGATCTTTTATCCTTATCTTTTCTGGTTAAAATTGCTTCTTTTAATATATCTGTCATCTCTTCTTTTATTTTTTCGACTTGTTTACTGAAGTCGAAATAAAGGGGAACTGTTATGTCTAGCTTGTTAAAAATTAATTCTAGTACTTCCTCACTCGGTGAAGTTTGATTATTCTCGATTTTACTCAAATAAGAAACTGAGCAGACTCCTCTTGCTAAGACAGATTGCTTCATATTTCTTCGCATTCGCTCTACTTTAATAAGGTTACCGTAGTTATATTCCATCTCAAGTAGTAGCTCCTTTGTCCTAAGAATACGTGAAAATTGTAATACTTTATTGCTAATTCGTATTTCTCAGGAAAATCACTGTTCATCCCCCTAGAAAATTCGATGTTTCAAAGGTTCGTTTTCCCAACCGATAGCTTACCTTTCGTACCAGTGTTAATGATAAAATTTAACTACAAAGAAAAATTAAGCACAGTAATTATGGGTAGAACGATTCATTTTTAAATTTTTAAACAGGAATTTGAATTCTCGGAGGTGAATATACGAAATGGGTAAATTAAACTTTCTACTTGCAGAAGATTACATTAAACCTAGAATTTACTTTCAGGCGAAGCAAACTTCTTCTTTCAAAGCTTCCTATTCCTATGCTGACACTAATCAGTTTGAGGGATTAGAGCATTTAACCCAATTGTTACGTTCATCTAAAGGCTTTATCCTCAACGCGTTTCAAATCGATTACTATCAAGCTTTACCAAAATTAATCGCTAGAACGCTTCAAGAAAATCGTTCTCATAAAAAGCTATACATTCTTGGCCCTGAACTGTCTCTCTCTATTCTAAAGCGCAGTTCAAAAACAGTCTATGAGAAACATTTTCAAGAGTTCGGCTATATCAACATTGAACAGGATCAACAAATTGTTATTAGCCAGTGTCTATCTTTATTGAAAGAAGGACACATCCTATATATTCTTCCAGAAGCATCAATCTGTTGGCAACCAGAACCACTCCAACAGTTCGAAAATTCATTTACTCCTCTTTGCAGCACACTGCTCAGTCAAGAAGCCCATGTTCCAATTTTGTCATCTGCTACGACAGAAGAGTCTGACAAAGTTAAGCTGTATGAGCCGAACATGCCACAACAATTCATTGGAGATTTTGAATCACGGATTGCTCAACAATCTGAAGCAATTTACACATTGCTAGAATCTCCACTCTCTGACTACTGAGCAACATCACACTAGGGATCATAGCTTATCCACATAAACCAACACACATCGGAGGAATTTAATCATGAAAAAAGTAACTGGTATCTTCTTTATCGCAGCAGCAATTTTTCTGTTAGGTAGTTCATTTAAACCGCTAGCTGATGATTTCCCGCGTCTGACTAAAATTGATGCAATTGTAAAACCGGCAGCTGATGACTTCCCACGCCTTACAAAAATTGAAGCTCCAATCCAAAAATTCGCTGATGATTTCCCACGCTTAACTTAATACTTAATCGAGACGCCTCTGTGCGTCTCTTTTTTTATTCCGGGTGCGACTATCGTTCTATTTTTTTAAAAAAAGATAAACAATTTACATATTAATCTCCATTTTTTTCTTGTTTGCTTATATAATAGCGAAGACATGAAGACGATTTCATTTCATCGTTATTTCAAAGATTCAAGAAAAAGGAGCGAATCACGATTGAACATAGAAAAAACACCTTGGCATTTAAAACTCTTACTTAGCACATCCCTCGTCTTCACTGGTGCAGCAGTCATCCCGCTCGAGCTTTCACAGACCGGATTTGAATCAACTCGTGTCGAAGCGGCCACTACATATAAAACAACTGCCAATTTAAATCTTCGCCTTAGTGCAGCGACTTGGAGCAAAGTCCTTCTGACAATCCCAGCAGGCGCGACGATCAAATATATAAGCAAGTACGGCTCGTGGTATAAAGTCTCTTACGGTGGCAAGACGGGGTACGTCGCTTCACAGTATGTGAAGCAGACAACCACTTCGACGATGACGACTAGTTCAACGAAAGCCTATACGACAACCGTCAACTTAAATTTACGGAAAAGCGCCTCGACGAGAGGTACGATTCTGTTGACGATTCCAACAGGGAAACGAGTGACTTATGTCAGCACATACGGTTCATGGTACAAAGTGACGTATGGCGGACAGACCGGTTACGTCTCCTCACAATATTTAAAAGCTTCAAGTCCATCGACAACGACAAGCTCGACGAAAGCTTATACAACGACTGTCAACTTGAACTTGCGGAAGAGTGCCTCGACGACCGGAACGGTATTGCTTACCATCCCATCTGGCCGCAATGTGACTTACCGAGGGACGTATGGCTCGTGGTATAAAGTCTCTTACGGTGGGAAAACCGGCTACGTCGCAGCGCGCTATTTGAAAGCGGGCACAACGACGACACCCACTACTTCAACCGGATCAGGACGCACCGTCGTCATCGATGCCGGTCATGGCGGGAACGATCCGGGTGCGGTTTACGGATCTGTCCAAGAGAAAGTCATTGCACTCGACATCGCTAAGCGCCTGGCGAACACTCTCTCGAGCACGTACAACTATAACGTCAAAATGACTCGTGCAAACGATGGCTATTTATCCTTAGCCCAGCGTGTCTCGTTGACAAAGTCTTATAAAGGGAGCGCTTTTGTAAGCGTCCATGCCAACTCGGCACCGAGTACAGCCTACCACGGTCATGAAGTCCTCGTCCCGACGACGGAAAGCTACACGACGAATCCTTATGCCTCCGCAAGTCGTAACTTAGGAGCGGCCATCAACCGTGAACTCGGCGTACGCATCCCGACCATCCGCAACCGTGGTGTGAAATATCAAAACGTTTACGTCGTCGGAAAGAATACCGTCCCGTCGACGCTCGTCGAATACGGATTTATTAGCAACGCGAACGATCGCGCTCATCTGACGAGTACGACATATCGTCAACGGATGGCTGATGCGACTGCTTCCGGCATTCATCAATTCATGCGTTCATCTAACTAATTCAAAGAGACCCGGCTGAATGTTCAGCTGGGTCTCTATTTGTATTGCGTCACATCGCACCGCCAGATTTTATGAGGCGCGCCGAGTCCCCAGTAATGGTCGATCGTGAGTACAGGTGGACCCATCCGTTTTTCCCAGTACGTTTGGGAAGTCGGAAACCCCGCATCGAGATAAAAAATCGGCTGTCCCCTGCTCAACAGCTCGTCCATCACGTTTTTAAGCAAGAAATGACCGACCCCTTGCCGCTGCTCACTCGGCGTCACATAGATGCATCCGACTTCCGGTACGTCCGGCTCGACATCGAGATGTGCCGTGATAATCTCGTTCGGAGGAAGGATGGCCGCTGTTCCAACGATGACGTCGTCTTTTAGCACGACAAACAATTGGACAGTCTCATCATCCAAACTATCTTGAACGGTCGTATTCAAGCGGGCTACTTCCTCGTCCAACAAATCAGCGTCTTCAAACTGTTCCCGGCGGATCAAATCGCTCAGACTCTCCATAAACAAACGCTGGAGCGGTTTGACATCATCTCGTTCAAGCGGACGAAAGTTCAATATTTCCACTTCCCTCTATCCATAATCATACGTTTCCTTCTTTACCCGCGTCTCTGCCTACCGTAACGTTCGGTTGATGCGACCCTTCCACCGCCTCGAGTTGTTCGAGATGGTCATACCCGAGATGCCCGTGCGTCTTCCAGACGAGCACGATTGCCGTCGTGAACAACAAGAGCGTCAAATAAAGAAACCCGATTGAGACCTGCCCCGGCTCGATCAAGGGGACGAGGGCAAACGAGACGTTAAACGTCGTATGCAGTAAAAAAGCCGCCCATAAGTTCATCGTCGTGACGTTATATAACCACGAGATGATCAACGTAAACGATAGAATGGCGACGGCGTAAGCCCAAAACGGGAGGGATGCCTGTCCGGTGCCCGTCATCAAGAAGAGCGGAATATGCCAAACCGCCCACACCACGCCGACGAACAGGCTCGCCTGGAGCGGCGTCTTGTTGAGTTGCAGCGCGTCGAGCAAATACCCGCGCCAACCATACTCTTGTTGAATCGTTCCCCCGAGAAATAACATGTAGAGGAAGTACGGGATGACGAGCCAAGGTTCGTTCAACAGTAACGCACCGCTCGCATCGGTCAGCCAGTACGCGAGGACAAATAAGAACGGGATGAGCAACAGGCCGAACGCATAGTACTTACCAGCCATCCGCCACTCGAAGCCTCGCTTCCACAGTGTCCGCACCCCACTCCATCCGTTTTCTCGAAACGCCATATAACCGCCGGCCACGCTCGGTCCGAACGAACCGATCAAGACGGTCGCTAGAATCGGCAGGCTTGTCCACGTATAGAGCCCCCACCAGCTTAACCATGAGAACGCGAACGCGATGATGATAAACGTTATGACTTCTTTTCGTGTCGGGATCATGCGCTCCGCCTCCTTTTATATGTAGTTTACCCACTCTAGAAGCGACTTGCCTACTTCACCGGCAAAATATTTTTACCATACGAAGCAAAATGATAGGTCGGCTACTATTTGCCGAGGTATAATCAGAATTACAACAAAATCACATTTACTAGCGAGGTACACATGGAACCAGTAGTCGAACACTCGATGAGTCACAATTACTTTCTCGTGATTCTTTCTTATATTATCGCCGCCGTTTCCGCTTATGCTGCCATCGAACTGGCACGCCGCGTGAATGCGACGAATCGCTCCACCCAAAATATGTGGATTTTGGCGGGCGGTGCCACCCTCGGACTCGGGATTTGGTCGATGCACTTCATCGCCATGCTCGCTCACGAGGCGTTGCGCCCCGTCACATATTCGATCCCTCTCGTTTTACTGTCCGTCATCATTGCGATGGCCGGCTGTATCTTTGGCTTCTTGATTGTCTCGCGCCGTAAGACTCATCCTGCTTTGATCGGTGCAGGACTGTTGATGGGAATCAGCATCGCCAGCATGCATTACGTCGGTATGGACGCGATTCAAGGCGTCGCGATTTCGTATGATCCATGGTTGGCCATGTTGTCGATCATCATCGCCATCGCCGCCTCACTTATCGCCTTATGGATCGGCTTCTACTCGAAGTACGCCAAACAAAAGATTGACCTCGAGTTAAAAGTGTTCTTTTCACTGCTCATGGGCATCGCGATTTTCGGGATGCATTTCGTCGGCATGGCCGCGTCATCGTTCGCGTTCATCGAAGCGAACGGTCCGTTCGCCAATGCCGTCGAACCGTCGCTCCTCGCCTGGCTCGTCACGGCGATCACGGTCATCTTGTTTGTCATCTTCTTCTTGTCGCTCACGCTCGATCATCATCTAAAAAAACGAGAACTCATCCAAGCGACGATTCTCGATTCGACGACGGATGCGGTCGTCACGACGACGAAAGATGGTGTGATCCAGTACGCCAACACCGCGTTTTATCGTTTGTTTGATCAGACGGACGATACTTTTTTCCAAGACTATCATTCGTCCTTGACGATCAATCAACCGTTCTATGACCCGAGACGGGTCGAGATCGACGATAAGACGATTGAAGTGACGAGCTATCCGCTCAAAGGTGAAACGATGGACCAAGTGCTCTGGTTTTTACGGGACGTCTCGGAGGCGATCGCCTCACAACGTCTCGTCGAACATATGGCGTATCACGATACGCTCACTGATCTGCCGAACCGCCACAAGCTCGAACGCATCCTTGCGGAACATATTCAAATCGAGGACCCAGTCGCTTGTCTTTACATCGACATCGACCGCTGGCGTTTCTTGAGCGATATGCTCGGACATCACGGCACGGACGAATTGACGATGCAAATCGCCGAACGTCTTCGCGTCACGATCCATCCAGATGACATTTTGACACGAGTCGGTGCTTCGGAATTCATTATCTTACTGTTCGATAAGCGCAGCACACTCGCCAAACAAAAAGCGGAGAAGTGTATTAAAGCGATCTCGCAGCCGTTCGATATCGACGGGACGACCGTCGAGCTCACGATGAGCGCCGGCGTCAGTCATTATCCGAAAGACACGACGTCCGCGGACGAGCTCGTCCAATACGCGCGACTCACCGTCCACGAATCAAAACGGATCGGGAAAAACCAAATTAAAGAGTTTGAAGACGAATCGAAACATCAAATTTTACGCACGGTCGAGATCGAGAAAGCGCTCATTCACGCACTCGATCGTCACGAGTTCACGCTCGTCTATCAACCGAAAGTATCGCTCACGAAAAATCGACTCGAAGGCGTCGAAGCGCTCTTGCGTTGGAATCATTTCGAACTCGGCGATGTCACACCGACCGAATTCATCCCGATCGCAGAAAACACCGGACTGATCCATCAGATCGGCAACTGGGTCATGCGCGAGTCGTGTCTCGCTTGGGTACGGTGGAACAAGTCCGGCGTCAAGCCGTTCACGCTCTCGGTCAACGTGTCACCGCTCCAGTTCGCGCGTGAAGACTTCGTCGAGACGCTCCAAACCATCTTACAAGAGACCGGCATGGACCCGATGTTCCTCGAGCTCGAAGTGACGGAATCATCGATGTTGTCGTACGAGGCGTCGACACGCGAGAAGCTCGCCCAACTTCATCAGTACGGGATTTTGATCTCGCTCGATGATTTCGGGACTGGTTACTCGTCGTTCCGCCAACTGCGCGAACTTCCGGTCCAAGTGCTCAAGATCGACCGCTCGTTCATCGTCAACTTGTTCACAGACCGCAACCAAGAAGCGATCGTCCGCTCGATGATCCAACTCGGCCATAACCTCGGCATGAAAGTGTTGATGGAAGGCGTCGAAACGTCTGACCAACTCGAATGGTTGCTCAATGAGCAGTGCGACTACGTCCAAGGCTTTTACTTCAGTCGTCCGCTTCGCGAGAAAGACGTCGTGAAGCACGTCAAATCGGTCACGACCTATATCGAGTTCGGGAAGACCCGGGCTTAACGAGACTGCAGTTCGCTGCAGTCTTTTCGTATGCAAAAAATCTCCTATGCCAGGGGGACATTCGTGCCCGAACCGCAAGCGTTTTTGAGACTTGTTCGTTTGCTGCGGTTCGTGCATGATAATAGTATATAGAGATGAAACGGAGGAACGGATATGAGCGGGCTCTTTCTCGTCATCGGCATCACCTTATCGATTCTCTCGAAATGGCTGCAGTTTAACGGACAGAACGCGCGCGGGGATATGCTCGTATTTCCGGCTGCGTTCTTTCTCGGCTTGGCGCTGTTGTTCAGCTTGCCGTTCTTTAAAGAGTGGTGGGAGGAACCATCAAAGCGACCGAAAGCGCTCCGCTTCGCCGGACTCGTCGCCGCTGGTCTGCTATCGTTCCAGTTGTTCGCCTGGATCGTTTTCGGCCAAGGCGAATGGCTCGGTGCACTGTTCTTAATCCCCTTCCTCGGCTGCCTTTACTTCATCATCCGTACGTTCAAATGAAAACGGGGAAAGCGCTCATGCGCTCCCCCATTTTCGTTCTTCTCGCAATTCGGCTTCGGTGACATAGTTGTTGTCGAGAGTGACCATGTGGCGTTCATACAAACGTTGTTCGACGATGGCAATCAAATACGCCACCAAACCAATCAACGCAAACGTTTGGAGCGAAATCAAATCCGTCAGCAGCGCATATACCCATACCAAAATGAGCGGTAGGAAGATGAGCCCGAACAATGAATTGAAGTGAATGAGCCGCCTCGCTTCCCGCGACTGTAAATACTGTTTCTTGATGTTCTCACGACGCCACATTTTCCGGAAGTCCGGCAGACTCGCTACCGCACCGAGAAACATAACCATCACCGGCGAGAGCCAGCCACATTCTAGCGAGAAAAACATGAGCCCAGCGAACACCGCTGAGATGAACGCGACCGTGGAATGCTTTGCCTCATCGAACGCCGTCAATTCACGCATCTGGCTCCGCTTATCCATATCGTTCTTCCTTTTCAATTTCCCGCGCTTCTTTAATTGCTTTGATATCTTGATCCGTCAAATAGTTCCCATCATGTTTTTGAATGATACGGTCGAGCCATTTCCCAAAGAACGTCGCGCCCCAGAAAAAGGCTTGTGATAAAAGAAATGCTTGGAACGATTGCGGCTGCGACGTTTGATTGAACACAACGATCCCGTAGTAGCCGAGAGCGACAAGTCCCAGTAAATAAGCGGTATGCCGCAGCATCAACAGCTTTCGCGCCTTCTCATTTTTCACGAAGCGGCGCCACATCCGAAAACGCATCACCTCTGTCGTGACGACGAGACTAAATATAGAGAACATGAATATCAGGAAAAATGAATCCGGCATCTCCCAATACGACGCGTAAATCAGCATGCCGATAATTGCTGACACACCGATTATGCCGACGCCCCAGCTTGTCCATTTATCCATTCGCAACACTGTATCGATCTGTTGTTTCGTTTGCGGTGATAGTTCCATTATGGTTTCATCCTTTCAATCACTTGGTCGTATGTCGGCATGTCAGGGTCAACCGCTTTCAGTTTGTTTCTAATCAATCGGTCTCGATAAGAATCGGTAAAACGCATCATAGCAAATAAAGCCCCAATCAAAAATCCGATTGAGTGATTGAGAACCAGCGCCGTCATTGAAGTCGAAAGCAATAGTGCATCCAACCAAGTCATTGCATATTGTATGCGAAGCAATTTGAGGGTTTGAAAAGTTTCTGCAAAATGACGCATGATGCGATATTCTTTATTCCCCATGATGATGAGAAAAATTGCGAGTAACCACATCAAGGGAATGAGCCAGATCTGTTCAAAGAAAAGCGCGAATAGAAAGGTGGCCATATAAACAATCCATATCGGGACACCATACCTTCGAATATTGACGACTCTCTTAACATCGTGTCGCACCTGGTCCATTTCCTCACCTCCCTATTTCTTTATATGTAGAACGCCATACATCTTCCTGCTTCATCCGCTTATCGATTCTCATCGTCATCCATCCGGCTAACACAATCACGAGTAAACCGACTGTATAGAAAACTTTCGCCCCCAACAATTCATTGCCGTTCAATGCGATAAAGAAGGCAACCGTATTCAACATGTCACTCCCCAACTGTTGGCGATAGCGATGCGTCAATTTCGGATTCAACCGTTGTCGCATCTGATAGCGACGTATATACATCACATTGACGGGAACGAGCACGAGTGCCATGTAGACGATGCCCCAAAACAGACTGTCCGTCCACCAAACGATTGGAAGAATGACGACTAGAAACATCCCTACAATCCCATACATGAGTTGTTGGAACGAACAAACCCACGTCCGTTCCTGTTCTAATCGATTTGACATCATGTCACTTCCTCCGCTTCAAGCGAGCGTAATATCGGATCATGTTGATTCAAACGGCGTGACACCGTTTCTGTCAACGTCCCCCAAATGAACACCCCGAACGCCCAATACAGGTCGTCTTGATTGAAGACCAACAGGCCACTCACTAAAATGAGTAAACCGATCGAGCTCACGATATCGTACACGAGATGTCGTCTTAACACCTTCCGCGTAGCGAAATCGACTAAACGCGCACGTCTCATCTGGTATTTCTGCACGTCTAACATGAGCATTCTGACCCCAACGACAGTGAGAGGAATGATGAGCCACAGTTGCTTCCCGAAGAAGGATAAGACGATGGCCAATACAACGACGCTTAAAAAGATGTATCCGACCCGTGTCTGTTGCTTCTTCCAAGCCGTCTCTTGTTCAATTCGTGTCGGTTGATCCATGACTTCCCCTCCCTACTATTCTCTTACTGTATACGGAAATGAAACGATGAGGTTTCAAGTTATCCAAATATTCCCTCCATAATCATTCGACGTTTTTCAACAATTGGCGAATGATTTACGACCGTTACCAATTATTTCTGCTATAATGATAGCGTATTCATTCCTACAAATTGATGTGAAAGGTGCAAACAGTCATGGCTCCAAAGTATAAGCAAGTGGCTGAACAGATTGAGACGGATATCGTCAATCACGTCTATCAGCATACGAACAAACTCCTCACGGAAGACGAATATGCGACGAAATACGCCGTCAGCCGCAACACGGTCCGGAAAGCGATCGAGATTCTCGTCAACAAAGGCTACGCATATCAAGTCCAAGGGAGCGGCGTCTTCGTCCGTGACCATTACGACAGCGATTATGTGAACCTCGAAAAACTCCAAGGTCTCACGAGCGACTTCAGTGGACGAAAAGTCGAGACACATGTCCTCGCTTTTGAGGAGACGACGGCAAACGAGAAAGTCGCGGAACGGATGAAGTGTCCGGTCGGGACGCCTGTCTATTACGTCAAGCGGCTGCGTCTCGTCGACGACCACCCGTTCTCGCTCGAAGATTCGTACTTCCGCAAAAACCTCGTTGTCTATCTCGATCGAAACATCACCGAGAAGTCGATCTATAACTACTTCCGTAACGACCAAAAGCTCGCCATCGGTTTTGCCGACCGCGTCATTTACGCCGATTTCTTGAATGCCGATGATGCCGCCTTACTCGGGTTGAACGAAAACGATCCAGCCCTTCTCGTCGACAACACCGTCTATTTAACGAACGGTCAAATCTTCGACGTATCGCGCTCGACACATCATTTCCGCCATGTTAAGATGCTGAAAGTCTCTAACATCAAGTCTTAAACGCACTCGAGAGGTTGATCTCGCGTGCGTTTTTTTCGTTCACATTTTATTCAAAAAGAAAGGGTTTACATGTAAGCGGTGTCGTGCTAGTATCAAACTATAGAATTTGTACCTATGAATCTTAGTTATCCATACAAAAAAGGAGAGATATTATGGTTTCTGAAACAATCGAAATTACACCCGAAGACATCTTCGGTTTAATCGCCCTCTCAGGTGACGCGAAAGCAAGTTACCACCACGCAATGCTCCTCATGCAAGAAGGCAAGCCAGAGGAAGCAGCTGAAGCGGTGACAGCCGGTGACGCGACGTTGAAAGAAGCACACGCTATCCAAACAAAATTCGTCACGCTCGAAGCACAAGGGAAAACGGCGACAGTCGGCGTCCTCATGGTGCACGCGCAAGACCATTTGATGAACACGATCCTCGTAAAAGAGATGCTCGGCTACATGATGAACATGCAAAACGAAATCAACCAATTGAAAGGAATGGATCAAAAATGATGAAAATCGGACTCTTCTGCGCAGCAGGTATGTCAACAAGTATGTTAGTAGAAAAAATGAAAGCGGTTGCCGCTGAACGTGGCCTCGAGGCAGAAATCGCAGCCTACCCAGAATCAGAAATGGAAACGTATGTGAACGACCTCGACGTCGCTCTTCTCGGACCACAAGTGAAGTACTTGCTTTCAAAAGGCAAACTGATCTGTGAGCCAAAAGGCGTTCCAATCGACGTCATCAACACAGTCGACTACGGCATGATGAACGGAACGAAAGTATTAGACCACGCACTTAAGCTTGTAAATAAATAAACTGAGGTGACTACTTTGAAAATGCCTAAAACTTTCTTGTTCGGCGCTGCTTCGGCTTCTTACCAAGTCGAAGGCGCATGGAACGAGGACGGGAAAGGCGTCTCGAACTGGGACGTCTTCTCGAAAATTCCTGGAAAGACATTTGAAAACACGAATGGCGACGTCGCTGTCGACCATTACCACCGTTATAAAGAAGACATCGCGCTTATGGCCGAAATGGGACTCGAATCATATCGCTTCTCAATCTCATGGCCACGTATCTTCCCGAACGGTTCTGGCGAAGTCAACGAGAAGGGCCTCGAGTTTTACAACAACTTGATCGACGAGTGCTTGAAGCACAACATCGTACCGTTCGTGACGCTCTACCACTGGGACCTTCCACAGGCACTTGAAGAAAAAGGCGGTTGGCGCAGCCAAGAGACAGTTGACGCATTCGTTCGTTTCGCCGATACTTGTTTCCAATCGTTCGGCGACCGTGTCCGTCACTGGATCACGTTCAATGAAGCGGTCATCTTCTGCTCGCTCGGCTACTTGTCAGGAGCACACCCACCAGGTATCGAAGGTGACGTCAAAGCGTACTTCCAAACGACACATAACGTCTTTGTCGCTCACGCCCGTTCAATCGAGCTCTTCAAAGAAGCCGGTTACGAAGGTGAGATCGGCATCACACACGTGTTCAGCCCATCGTTCAGCATCGACAACGACCCGGACAACAAGTTCGCCGAGATGCATGCGAACGAATATGCGACACACTGGTTCTATGACCCGATCTTGAAAGGGACTTACCCTGAGTACGTGGTCAAAGGACTTAAAGAGAAAGGCCTGCTCCCTGACTGGACGGAAGAAGAACTCGACCTGCTCAAACGCACGGCTCCGATGAACGACTTCATCGGTCTCAACTACTACTGCCCGCAACGCGTCATGAAAAATGACACAGCGCTCGTCATGGCCGGTGGCCGTGAGAACTCGACGGGCCGCCCAGGTAACCCATCGTTCGACGGCGTCTACAAGACAGTCGAGATGGAAGACAAGGTTTACACGAAGTGGGGCTGGGAAATCGCGCCAGACGCGTTCCTCGAAGGGCTCCGCATGCTCAAAGCTCGTTACGGCGACGTCAAGATCTACATTACAGAGAACGGTCTCGGTGATGTTGACCCAATCGTCGGCGAAGAAATTATGGATACACCGCGGATCGAGTACATCGAAAGCCACTTGCGTGCCGTGAAACATGCCGTTCAAGAAGGCATCAACGTTTCAGGTTACTACGCTTGGTCGGTCATCGACCTCCTCAGCTGGCTCAACGGATATAAGAAGCAATATGGCTTCATCTATGTTGACCACGCTAACGGTCTCGCCCGCAAGAAGAAACAGTCGTTCCATTGGTACAAAGAGATCATCGCCACGCGCGCTGAAGACCTATAAGGAGGTTTCCCCATGAGCCGCTTAGAAAGAGTATTTGAAAAGTTCACTCCAGGTTTCGTTCGTTTTGCGAACGCAAAGCCCGTCCTTGCAATTAAGGACGGGTTCATCCTGACAATGCCGATGACGATCATCGGTTCACTGTTCCTGCTTATCTTGGCACTACCGATTCCAGGTTGGGCCGAGTTCATGTCAGGATTATTCGGAGCCGATTGGACGCTCCCACTCACGCAAGTCGTCGGTGCGACGTTTGACATCCTCGCTTTAATCGGGGTATTCGGAATCGCCTACTCGTACGTCAAAAACGAAAAGATTGAAGGCGTACCAGCTGGTATCCTCGGAATCATCTCGTTCTTGATCATCACACAAGCTTCTGTCCTCTCTGAATCAGGAGAAGCAGTCAACGGAGTCATCCCGAAAGTATGGACAGGTGGACAAGGTGTCCTCGCTGCCATCGTCGTCGGTTTAGTCGTCGGATTCATTTATTCGCAATTCATCAAACGCGGGATCAGCATTAAAATGCCTGACGGTGTCCCACCTGGTGTTTCGAACTCATTCTCGGCACTCGTTCCTGGTCTTGCGATCATCGCACTTGCTGCTGTGACATTCGCTGTCTTCCAAGCAGTTGCAGAGCGTACGTTCACAGAAGTCGTCTATGACGTGCTTCAATCACCACTTCAAAACTTGACAGACACGCTCGCAGGAGCCGTCATCATCATGGTTCTCATGTCAGTCATGTGGTGGTGTGGAATTCACGGTGCCGCAATCATCATGGGTATCATGGGGCCACTCCTTACAGCAAACGCGCTTCAAAACCAAGCACTCATCGATGCGGGTGAAACACTCGTTGCCGGTGAGAACGCGAAAATCGTTACAATCCAGTTCCTCGACGTCTTCACGAAGCTCGGTGGTTCAGGAATCACGATCGGATTCATCATCGCCACACTTATCGTCGCCCGTTCGGCTCACTTGAAACAGCTCGGTAAGCTCTCGCTTGCACCAAGTTTGTTCAACATCAACGAGCCGGTCATCTTCGGGATGCCGATCGTGTTCAACCCGATCATGTTCGTACCGTTCGTTATCGTACCTGCAATCGCATCGTTCATGGTGTACTTCTCAATCCTTTGGGGCTGGGTCGATCCGTTCAACGCACTTCAAGTGCCATGGACGACACCACCGATCATCTCTGGTTTCTTAATCGGCGGATGGCGTGCAGCGCTCTTGCAGATCGTCACGATCGCAATGGCAGTAGCCGTCTACCTCCCGTTCGTCCGCATGCAAGACCGCGTCTCGTACGGTGAAGAGTTGAAAGCACAAGAAGAAGCAGAAAAAGCGTCAGCCTAAGTAAAAAACGACAGCCCTTCTCAGCGATGAGAAGGGCTGTTATATTTAGGGAAACAAATAAGGAAGTTGAGATAATATGAAAAACTACACACCCAGTTTTATGATATTGTCGAGCGCAGCCCTCGCCTTCGGACTTGGATTCAAGTCTATCTTCCCTTATGCGATGCTGATCGGCGCTGGCCTACATACGATTTTCCTACTGTGCGCTGCCTATTCGTTAGGCAAGTATCGGGCCAACACATCACAACTCGATTCGTAACGCCATGACACTTACTGTCACGGCGTTTTTTTATCACGTCACTGTTCTGTTGGCCGTGGCTTTCCTGACGTATAATTACTTATTCCGTCACCATGCGAACCGGGAACTGATCCGCGATGTCCCGTAAGCCTTTTAGAAAGCGCTCAACGTTCAACACGGACGTCTCAAACTCGAACCTCAACTCTTCCGTATCGTCCCCGAGCGGATGCTCCAGATGGCCTCGTACGCCCACCTCGTCTCCGTCGCCATCTCTTCTCGTCAACGTCAAACTGACGAACGGTTCCGTCGGCTCGAACTCGACTTCCTGCACGTCACCCGCTACGAACGACTCAAATACTGGTATGTAGTGCGCGACGAGCAAACTATCAAGCATGATGTCATCGAACGTGATGCGGTGGTCCGGTGCGTGAAACCCGATCCAATTGCGGTGCCACGCCGCGTCATGGACGTTGTCGGCGTCAGGATAAGCGTACGCGTAGCTCTCAATCGTCACATCAATCGTTTCGTCGCGCGACATCAGTTTTGTGATCGCCATTACTTTTCTTCCTTCCGCAACGAATAGCCGTCAATCTCTAAGAGGCGCATCCGCTTCTGGTCGATTGCCGCATGGACGATGACGATCACCCCAGGATTGAGTTCCATCATCTTTTTGATTTTCGTCAAATCGTCCCCTTTGATTTCGACCGGTAAGACGAACTCGCCTTCCTTCAAATGAATGAACTTGATTTTGCCTTTGTCGTCGTAGCCTGTCACTTCGTACGTCGCATATTCGCGTTTCATCAACATTTCCCCCTCTTTTGAGTCGAGCTCGATCCCCATCTCGCGAATCGCTCGTTCCCGCTTGATGCGGTCATCGCGCCGAAACACGCCTTTGATTCCGAAGACGAGCAAAAAACAAGATAAGAAGACAACGGCAACGTCCCGATACACCACACCGTACAACATCCCAAAGATGAACCCGTTGAGCGTCCACATGAAAAGCGCTGTCGTCCAACGGTCTTCGGCGCGTTCTTCGTCTGTTCGATAGTCCAACGCCATCGTCGCTCCTCCTCCCTACTTCATACGTTCCCCCCTTGAATAAGTTCCACACAAAAACAGCCAATCCCCGTAGCGGCAGGGACTGGCTGTTTTGTTGGTTACGCTTCGACGCTGTCGGCGTGACCTGCTTTATGCTGTTCGATGACACCGGCGTACCATTTCGCACTATCTTTCCAGACGCGCTCTTGCGTCTCGAAGTCGATGTAGAGAATGCCGAAACGCTTCTCGTAACCGAAACTCCATTCGAAGTTGTCCATGAGCGACCAGAGGTAATATCCGGCGATGTTCATGCCTTCGTCGTTCAAGTCAGATACGGCTGTGAGGTGCTTTTTGACGTAGTCGATGCGTTTATCGTCATGGACTTCGCCGTTCTCAAGCACGTCGTCATACGCTGCGCCGTTTTCTGTGATGATGATTGGAAGATCTGTGTACTCGTTACGTAAGCGACGGATCAGGTCTTTGAATTCGTTCGGGGCGATATCCCAGCCCATGCCCGTCTTGTCGTAATCGGAGTAAGCGGCGACTGTCATGAAGTCGTTCGCTGCGCTGAACTCGACGAGTCCGCGACTGTAGAAGTTGATGCCAAAGAAATCGCACTCTGTCGAGATTGTCTCCATGTCACCTGGTTTGATGAAGTCGTACGAGTGAACGTATTTCGAGAACAAGTTCATCATGTCGACCGGATACTGGCCTTTGAAGACCGGATCGAGGAACCAACGATTCGAGTACCCGTCCGAGTTGTTCTGAGCGAGTTTGTCGTTCGCCGAGTCCGTCTTCGCGTACACCGGTGATAAGTTGAGCGTGATGCCGATCGGTGTCGTCGACTTCATGTCGTTCTTGAGCAATTCAACTGCTTTACCGTGTGACAGCAACATGTGGTGCACGGCGCGGACCGCTTCGTTCATGTCACGATGTCCCGGTGCGTGAACACCGGCATGGTAGCCGAGGAAGCCGGCACACCATGGTTCGTTGTGCGTGATCCATGAGTCGACGATGCCGTCGAGCTCATCGAAACACACTTTCGCGTACTCGAGGAACCAGTCGACCGAGTCGCGGTTCACCCAGCCGCCTGCTTCATGGGCCCACATCGGGAGGTCCCAATGGTAGAGCGTGACAGCCGGCTTGATGCCTTCTTCACGGAGACGCGTCGCAAGCGTCTTGTAGAATTCCATACCGGCCGGGTTGAACTCACCTTTGGCCGGGAAGATGCGTGGCCAGGCGATCGAGAAGCGATATGTGTCAACGCCGAGCTTTTTGATGTGCTGAATGTCTTCTTCATAACGGTGGTAGTGGTCGCAAGCGACGTCACCGTTATGCTTTTCGAACACACGTCCGTCGATGTCACAGAACATGTCCCAGATCGACGGCGTACGCCCGTCTTCGTTGTGGGCGCCTTCGATTTGATAAGACGAAGTTGCCGTTCCGAAGACGAAGTCTTTGTTAAACTGCATAGTCAATTCCTCTTTTCTGTCTAGTTATTCTTTGACCGCACCAGCCGAGATACTGCTGACGATGTATTTCGACAAGAACAAGAAGGCGATCATGATCGGCACGACTGAAATCGCGATACCGAGGTAAAGGGCGCCGAGGTTTTCGGCGACTTGCGAACCTTTCAAGAAGCCCATGAGTACCGGCAACGTGTACTTCTCTGGTGAGAACAAGAGCACGAGCGGCATCAAGTAGTTGTTCCACGAGCCGATGAACGTGAAGATCGACATCGTCGCAACAGCTGGCATCATCATCGGAAGCGCGATCGTATGGAAGATGCGAAGCTCACTCGCTCCATCGATCCGCGCTGCTTCGATCATACTGACGTGCAGCGTCGCTTGCGTGTACTGGCGGATGAAGAAGACGACGAACGGACTCGCGATCGACGGGATGATGAGCGGGATGAACGAATCGAGAATCCCGAGCGTCTTGCTGATCTCGTAGAAACCGATGAGTCCGAGTTGTCCCGGGACCATCATCATGACGAGCATGAAGATGAAGAGTACGTTTTTCCCTTTGAAGTCGTAGAATGCAAATCCGAACGCAGTCATGGCTGAGAAGTAACCCGAGAGTAACGTCACGAGTACCGCAACAATCAAACTGTTTTTAAACCCGGTCCAAATGTTGATGTAGTCGCTCAAGATCGCATAGTTATCGAGTAGTGATGTCCCTGGGATGAGCGAGAAACCGGTCATGATTTCTCCGTTCGTCCGTGTCGCGTTGACGAGCATCATGAGGAACGGGATGAAACAGATAATCGTCAAGATGACCAAGCCTGTATAGATCAAGCCACGGCTAAACCGTTTCTTTTTGTCCTTGTTTTTTGGCGGCTCCACGCGGAGAGGTTTCTCCTCGCGCGGCGGCTGTACTTCGCTGTCGGCGAGCATACGCCGTGATTCTGCATTTTGTTCCATTGGTTATGCTCCCTTCTGCGCAGCGCGCTCTTTACGGAACATGCCTTTGAAGACGACCGCCGAGAAGACGAGCGTGATCAAGAACAAGCCGTAAGCAACCGCTGATGCATAGCCGTAGTTGTTATACTTGAATGCTTGGTTGTACAAGTAAAGCACCATCGTGTTCAGTGATCCATCTGGCGCACCGACTCCATCCGTCAACAAGAGCGGAAGGTCGAACAGTTGCAGGCCACCGATGAGCGATGTGATCATGATATACAAGAGAATCGGTTTAAGCAGTGGCACCGTGACGTTCGTGAACATCTGCCAACGGTTCGCGCCATCGATATGAGCAGCTTCGAAGAAATCTTGCGAGATCCCCGATACACCGGCCATGACGATGATGAACGAGTGACCGAACCACATCCATGTCAAAATGAGTGAGACGGACAGTTGTGCCGTCACCGGTTGCGATAACCAATTGATTGGGTCTGAGATGATGCCGAGTTTCAAGAGCATCATGTTGAGTGATCCGTGCTGCCAGTCAAGCAAGATTCCAAACAAGAGTGCGACCGAACTGATCGTGATCAAGTTAGGAAGATAGAAGAATGAACGGAAGAACGCGAGGCCCTTCAATTTCAAACGAAGATCTGAGAACAAGAGCGCGAGAGCCAGTGCGAGACCGATTTGCAAGGCAAAGTTTATTCCCCAAATCTTAATCGTATTGACGAACGCCTCGATGAAGTATGTGTCTGTCAACAAACGCGCGTAGTTCGCGAAACCGACGACCTCTTCACCCGGGCTGCCGGTATAGTTGGTGAAACTGTAGTACAGGGTCAAGAAGACCGGGTAGATACTGAATGTCAAAAAGACGACCCAAAATGGGGCAATAAAGGCATAGCCGTAACGGTCTAGTTTTTTCACGTCGTGTTACTCCTTCCATAGCAACCCTTAAGGGGGGAAATCCCCCCACGGGTTAGCTTGCTTCAGTCAACTGTAATGTCTGGGTAAGCGTTCTTCGCTTGTTTTTTGAACTCTGCGATTGCTTCGTCTTTCGACTTCTTGCCTTCAACGTATTGGAGGACAGACGCGCCGTAGAGTGTGTCGAGCTGCTGGTCGTATTTCGTTACGATCCCTGGTGTGATTTTATCAGCTTGGTCGAGGAAGAACTCATAGTTGTTCTGTCCGCCGAGGAACTCGTCGCTGAAATCGTCTTTGATCTTATCTGTGACCGGTTTGTAAGAAAGAACGTCACCAGTCTCTTCAGCCCAACCTGTCAAGAACTCTTCGTCTTGCGTCATGAGTTTAACGAAGTCGTATGCTGCTTCTTTGTTTTTCGATCCTTCGTAAACTCCGAGCCATGTGCCGCCCCAGAAGTACGGGCTTGGACCGTTCGTGACTGCCCAGTCACCAGCTGTATCTTTCGCGCTGTCTTTCAAGACGCTGTGGAGACCCCATGTTGGGAGGACGTACGAGAAGACTTGTGTTTCGACTTCTTTGCCGCCTTCTTTAACTTTGATCGGTTTAGACATACCTTCGAACCAAGATGGTGACCATTCTGGAGCGAGTGCCGTGTATTGTTTCTCACGAAGCTCTTTCGCGTAGTCCATGTAGTCGATCTTGTCTTGTGTCAAGACGAGTTCGTTCTTGTCGTTTACCCATGCTTCAGGGTTTGCGCCTTGTGAGAACCAACGGATTGCGCCTTCATCTGGGAACATACGATAGCCTTTTTGTTTCATCTTCTCAGCAACTTCGAAGACGCCGTCCATCGAGCTCATCATGTTTCCGATTTCAGTCGGATCATCCGTGCCGAGCACTTCTTTCGCTAGGCTACGTTTGTAGTAGACACCACCTGGAGTCGTTTGCCATGAAAGGGCGCGCACGTTGCCTTCTTGATCTTTCCCGAGGTCAAAGACGTATGGGATGTAGTCGTCCGCGATTTCATTGACGTTGTATGGCTCGTCTGAAAGGTTTTCCCAGTATCCTGCGTCAACCCATTGCTTAAGGAACGCGATTTCCCCAGTGAATACGTCCGGTGCCCCAACGCCGCTTTCAAGTGCTGGCTTGAGTTTTGTCGGATAGTCAGCGATTGGAACGATTGTCAATTCTACTTTGACGCCGTTGCGCTCTTCGTACGTTTTGATTGGTTCTTTGAGCTCATCTGTGAACGACCAAACTTTTAGAACGTCGTCTTTAGAAGCTGTTTCAGAACCTGAAGTTTCTTCGTCGTTTGAGCACGCGCCCAAGACGCCGACTGATAGTGCTCCGATTGAAAGTAAGCTGACTAATTTTTTACGCATGTGTGAACCCATCCTTTTAATGTTTTTTAGAAAGCGTTTGCAAGAAGAGGTAATAATTTGTCGAAAGCGCTTTCGGTAATGTCGAAATAAAATATCGAAAGCGATTTCGATTTTTTGAGAATGACTTTCGAAATCGCGCTCTTCCCTCTATCCGGTTAAAGGGGAGAGAGCGACTTCGAAATATCATCGGGACTACTCTACTTTTTGACCGGTGCGCATGACAAGCGTTCGATCAATTTGACCGGAATGACGCGACGTTCTGTGAGTCGTTCTTTAGCGGTCATCTGTTCAATCAACAACTCGGCCGCTGCTTCGCCGATCTCGTCCGTATCTTGACGAATCGTCGTCAGCTTCGGCGTGATGTACTTGATCATGTCGATGTCATCGTAACCGATGATCGAGATGTCTTCCGGTACCCGGAGACCGTGCTCATGGACGGCTTCAATCGCACCAATCGCCATCTGGTCACCCGCGACGAATACTGCGGTCGGAGGGGTTTCGAGCTGGAGAAGCTTCTCCATCGCTTGTTTACCTTCTTCGACTGAAAAGAATCCGGCGTTGATCAAATAACCTGGTTCAATTGGAAGATCGAGTGCCTGCATGGCGAGCTCGTACCCTTTGATTCGGGTCGCACCGGCGTCAATCGTTCTGTCACCGGCGATATGTGCGATCTTGCGATGACCGAGCTCGTACAAGTGGTTCACGGCTAGACGTGCACCCGCGATATTGTCCGAATAGACGACGCTACAATCCGCGCTGTCCATATCGACGACGACGATCGGGATGTCGCTTTGCATGAGTTCTTGAACTTGCTCATCCATCCGGTCCGAGCAGATGACGACGATGCCGTCAACGGCGCGGTGTTTGAAGTGTTCGAGATAACTCATGTCACGGTTGCGGAGGTTCCTTGAGGCAAACATCAAATCGTAGCCTTGTTCCTCTGTCGCGTGACGGAAACTCTCAATGATTCCGTTGAAGAACGGGTGTTTCATCCCGACTTCGTTCGCTTCCGAGAACATGACTCCGATCGCCCACGACTTCTTCGTCGATAACGACTGGGCGTGCGCGTTCGGCAGATAGTCCATCTCGGCGGCAGCTTTTAAAATTTTGGCTCTCGTCTTTTCGTTTACGTCCTTGTAGTTGTTCAACGCTTTAGAGACGGTCGTGATCGAAAAGCCGGTTTTCTTTGCTAAATCATAGATCGTACCCATGTCAGTCTCCTCTTCCCGAAAGCGCTTTCGGTAACTTGATTGTAGCGCATGAATTTGTAGGAATCAATTCTTTTTCGTGGAATATTTTGAGATTTATTTTTGTGACGTCTTTCTTCTATATAACAGCAACAAGAAAGTTTTTGTCGTCAATGTGTCCGTGTATACAACCAGACAAGATTCGTAAATTTTTGTACCTCGGTCTCGCCGGTCACACCTTTGAACAAACGTTGGAACGGCTTGAGCAATTGCTCGATGACAATTTTCCGAAGCCGCTCTTGATGCAGTTCATACGTGATCGCCTCAAATAAATCCCCTTGTTCTTCCGTCATCAGCACATGCTTTTGGATCCGCTCTGCCATTTTGAGCAACTCTTCTTTCGTGACCAAGTTTTTATCCGTCGTCCCCCGCATTTGATCGACCGTGACCGGGTTCAAAATATGTTCGCCCGTCTCGACCATCCGTGCCGCCATCAGCTCGACGTACGCATACAGGTTGCGAACGAGCTGTTGGATCGAGTAGGCCGTGTTGGTGATGCGAAGTGTGAATAGCACGTGTTGCAACATCCCGTTGAATAGAATCGTCAATTCGATCGAATACGGACGAATCGCTTCGCCGATAATTTCCGTCAGGCGCATGGCGAGCCACTCGATCTCATAGACGCGGTGCTGCAAGACGAGTTTTTTCAGTTCGGGTTCGTTTGCCGACATGATCGACTCGAACAAGGCGTACAGATTACGTTCCTCATTTAACTGAATGAGAATCGAGATCTGCTCAATGAATACGTCTTTATCGCGCTTGTCCCGTCCCATCTGCATCTCGATGCGACGCTGGCCGGCGTCATAGCGCAAGTTCTCAAGGATGTTGGCGACACAGTCCGTTTTCGAGGCGAAGTAGTTGTAGAAAGTCCCTTTCGAGATGTTGGCTCGCTCGATGATTTCTTGGACCGACGTCTGCTGTACCCCATTCTCGATGAACAACGTCATGGCGACGTCCGCGACTTTTCGTTTCTTATCTTTCATATACTGATTACTCCGTTCTGTTTGATTTGTATCCTAAGTATAGCATTTTAAACTCACGGTACAAAATTGTTGATTTATTTGTACAAAGGGTATAAAATCATGTCATTGAAACTTACTAGTATATAACTATTTATAAAATAAAGGAGCAGTCCAGATGAAACCAGAATTCCAAAAGAAACCGCCGTATCTCATGCTCGCGGTCTTGTTCGTCGGGGCATTCATCGCCTTCTTGAACAACTCATTACTTAACGTCGCGCTCCCATCGATCATGGTCGATTTGGACATCGCCGACTACTCGACCGTCCAATGGCTCGCGACCGGCTTCATGCTCGTGACAGGTGTCCTCGTCCCGGCATCGGCCTACTTGATCACCCGCTTTTCGAACCGGGCGCTCTTCATCACCTCGATGGCAATCTTCACTCTCGGGACGGCGATTGCCGCCTTCTCCCCAACGTTCGGCTGGTTGCTCTCAGGCCGGATGATCCAAGCGGTCGGGGCTTCGACGATGGGACCACTGCTCATGAACGTCATGCTCGTCAGCTTCCCGCGTGAGAAGCGCGGAACGGCGATGGGGATTTTCGGGCTCGTCATGATCACGGCACCAGCGATTGGTCCGACACTGTCGGGCTATATCGTCGAGTATTATAACTGGCGTGTCTTGTTTGAGATGATTCTTCCACTCGCCATCATAGGACTTGGACTCGCGATTTGGAAAGCCGAGAACGTCATGGTGCAAAACAAAGACCAATCGCTCGACTACTTGTCGCTCGTCTTATCGACGCTCGGCTTCGGCGGAATTTTATACGGCGTCAGTTCGGCCAGTTCGGACGGTTGGGATAACCCGATCGTCTTGACGACGATGATCGTCGGCCTCGTCGCACTTATCGCGTTCGTCGTCCGCCAGCTCAACATGGAAAAACCGCTCCTCGACTTACGGGCGTATAAATATCCGATGTTCGCCCTCGCGTCGGTCATCGCGATGGTTAACGCGGTCGCCATGTTCTCAGGCATGATCTTGACGCCGGCCTACGTTCAAAGCGTCCGCGGCATCTCACCGCTCGACTCAGGACTGATGCTGTTGCCAGGTGCCATCATCATGGGGATCATGTCACCAATCACGGGGAAACTGTTCGATAAATTTGGGCCGAAGCTCCTCTCGATCACCGGTCTCACGATCACGGCGATCTCGACGTATATGCTCGCCAACGTCCAGCTCGACTCGACGTATACGTATATCGTGACGACGTACACACTTCGTATGTTCGGGATGTCGATGGTGATGATGCCTATTTTAACAAACGGTCTCAACCAATTGCCGACGAGCCTTAACCCACACGGTACGGCCATCAACAACACGGCACAACAAGTGTCCGGTGCGATTGGAACGGCTATTTTGGTGACAATTATGAACTCAGTGACGCGGACTGAAGCCGAGTCACTCATGACCGGCGTCGACCCGTCGACACTCACTGAGAGCGGGATGGGCGCGTTAACGCAACAAGCGCTACTGTCAGGGATTCAAGTGTCGTTCTACGTCGCATTAGGGATGAACATCCTAGCGCTCATCTTGGCGTTCTTTGTGAAACGGGTTGATGTTCGAAACCTTGATTTCAAACAAGAAGATATAAACAAAGAATTGAAACGCGCAAACTAAACAAACATGAAATTAATTTACAGGCAAATGGACGAATCTCTGAGGAGGTTCGTCCATTTGCCTGTAAAAACGATGTAAGTCACTTAGAAATGTCAATGCTTATGATACTGATTATGCCTTTTCAATCCACGCACCTACACGAGGTGCGACCTTATCCTCGCGTTCTTCGTGAAACGGGTCGATGTATTTCAATCCACGCACTCACGTAGAGTGCGATCTCGGAATCAGGACGTGCCTTATAGACATAGCGATTTCAATCCACGCACTCACATGGAGTGCGATGCCGCTCGACCGACTGCCGAAGATGCTGACCGAGATTTCAATCCACGCACTCACATGGAGTGCGATCGGGACTTCATAAACAAGCGTTTCCCATTCCGCATTTCAATCCACGCACTCACATGGAGTGCGATCCTGCCTAATCTGTTATGAAAGGGAGATGCAATGAATTTCAATCCACGCACTCACATGGAGTGCGATGTGACGCTTCGTGATTGTTACGACGGTGTCTCGCTATAGATTTCAATCCACGCACTCACATGGAGTGCGATAGCAACAGCCGTATTGTAATAAAACGCAATGGCAATTTCAATCCACGCACTCACATGGAGTGCGATCGTGGGACGCAGGAGCTTGCCGAATACGGGCAGATTTCAATCCACGCACTCACATGGAGTGCGATTACAAAAACGCGAAGCAATACAACATCATAAAAATTTCAATCCACGCACTCACATGGAGTGCGATTACAAAAACGCGAAGCAATACAACATCATAAAAATTTCAATCCACGCACTCACATGGAGTGCGATTGACACTCATTGTTATTGCTCAGATGACTGTGTTATTTCAATCCACGCACTCACATGGAGTGCGATCGTAACTCGTTGCTACGGTTTGAACGTGATATGCGATTTCAATCCACGCACTCACATGGAGTGCGATCGTGAGTATAACTTAAAACGTATCGAAAATAAAATTTCAATCCACGCACTCACATGGAGTGCGATTTCTGATAGAGCCTTTAAAGGCTTTGAGTCATGATTTCAATCCACGCACTCACATGGAGTGCGATGCCTCTGTCTCGTGCGAGAACTCGCGGAGATGGAAATTTCAATCCACGCACTCACATGGAGTGCGTGGATTGTTTCGACGCGTTAGGAGGTGAGGGGGAGTATTTCAATCCACGCACTCACATGGAGTGCGATCAGGGAGAGGAGGTGATGACAATGACGAAAGACATTTCAATCCACGCACTCACATGGAGTGCGATATGGTTGTCCATCTCAGACTGTATTCCTGAGGTATTTCAATCCACGCACTCACATGGAGTGCGATCCACTATCAGCAAACAATTTCAACGCGTTCGATTTATTTCAATCCACGCACTCACATGGAGTGCGATGGCGTCATATGCCGCTCGGAGGTCAGCTTCCGTATTTCAATCCACGCACTCACATGGAGTGCGATAGATGGGCGCGAAGGTGCTCGAAGCAATCGACAAATTTCAATCCACGCACTCACATGGAGTGCGATATGTCGCCACATCGTCATAAGGTGCTTCGATCGGATTTCAATCCACGCACTCACATGGAGTGCGATCACATCACAGCAAGGGGGTCATCATTTGGCAGACATTTCAATCCACGCACTCACATGGAGTGCGATTGAAACCGCTCATTCGTCTTCGTGTTGCCGTCATAATTTCAATCCACGCACTCACATGGAGTGCGATCGAGGTAAGCGACTGCTTGCGGTGTGCGGATAACATTTCAATCCACGCACTCACATGGAGTGCGATTCAAACCTTCGCGCAGATTGCTATCAAGCACTTGTCATTTCAATCCACGCACTCACATGGAGTGCGATTCGACTGTGACTTCATCAATCGTCGCGCTGCCCATATTTCAATCCACGCACTCACATGGAGTGCGATCAAGCCGCTCGCGTTGCAAGGATGGCTCGTGCAAATTTCAATCCACGCACTCACATGGAGTGCGATATTTGAGCAACCATCGAATCACATTCGAATTACATTTCAATCCACGCACTCACATGGAGTGCGATCGCTCACCAAGCTCATTAATGATGTACGGGATATTTCAATCCACGCACTCACATGGAGTGCGATCGCGGTATCGAAACGGCGTTGCTCGCAGAAGCGGATTTCAATCCACGCACTCACATGGAGTGCGATGGTGTCTGGAATCCTTTGATTGCCACATCTGAGGCGCGGATTTCAATCCACGCACTCACATGGAGTGCGATGACGGGTTCATGGACTTGTTGGACGACGAGATGGAATTTCAATCCACGCACTCACATGGAGTGCGATTCCGCATCATAGTTGTAAGCGATCGGGATACCGGAATTTCAATCCACGCACTCACATGGAGTGCGATACCGTTGTTTTTAGCGTTCGGGTCGAACCCGAAATTTCAATCCACGCACTCACATGGAGTGCGATTGAGAAGATAGACGCAATGACGCAATCGCTTGAATTTCAATCCACGCACTCACATGGAGTGCGATCGGGTTACGCTCTCTCATGGCTTCCGCTTCCTCTATATTTCAATCCACGCACTCACATGGAGTGCGATCGTTGATGAGGTCGAGCTGTGAACCGAGATAGTCATTTCAATCCACGCACTCACATGGAGTGCGATGCGATAATCACCGGCCGATATAGCCGACACGTTATATTTCAATCCACGCACTCACATGGAGTGCGATCGAAACGCATCAATTACAACAATAACCCGATCACATTTCAATCCACGCACTCACATGGAGTGCGATATGTTTAATGTCGAACTAGTGTTAGGGATAACAGATTTCAATCCACGCACTCACATGGAGTGCGATGACCCGCTACTCCTCAAAATCCTCGTCATGATGATTTCAATCCACGCACTCACATGGAGTGCGATTTCGTTCATGCGAGCAACTCCTTCGTATCAATTTCATTTCAATCCACGCACTCACATGGAGTGCGATTGCTCACGCAAGGCGAGTTTATCGACGCGGCAGAATTTCAATCCACGCACTCACATGGAGTGCGATCGTCGAAAGAGTGCGTCGCGTTCGCTGCTAAAGATTTCAATCCACGCACTCACATGGAGTGCGATGATTGACCCGAACGCACCAGAGCGGGCCGAAGGATTTCAATCCACGCACTCACATGGAGTGCGATGAGGCGTAAGTTTGCGAGGCTATCGCGTGGCCGCTATTTCAATCCACGCACTCACATGGAGTGCGATGTACACGCAAGGTAATGTACAGACATGGCGAGACATTTCAATCCACGCACTCACATGGAGTGCGATATCCGCGACGCTGCAGATGTACACGGCGTTATCATTTCAATCCACGCACTCACATGGAGTGCGATATCAACACGGGCGACGAAGTAACACCCACATGGACATTTCAATCCACGCACTCACATGGAGTGCGATTCACGATCTGTCCAATCCCGTCGAGCGAGAATGTATTTCAATCCACGCACTCACATGGAGTGCGATCCCGAGTTCTGACAATGCCTCCTCGGCACGGGAATTTCAATCCACGCACTCACATGGAGTGCGATCTTCGCCTACCCCTTCGATCTGGCACGAGTCATGATTTCAATCCACGCACTCACATGGAGTGCGATCCTCGTCGATTTAGACTTTCGTCTGCTCCAAATCATTTCAATCCACGCACTCACATGGAGTGCGATGTTTGCCGGACTCCCAAGGCCGCCAGTGGTCCTGATTTCAATCCACGCACTCACATGGAGTGCGATTACTTGCCCATTGCACACCTCATTTCACACTTTTCATTTCAATCCACGCACTCACATGGAGTGCGATGCGCGACCGTGAAGAGACGGGCAACGCGTTCTTAATTTCAATCCACGCACTCACATGGAGTGCGATGATGGCTGTAAAAGATGACGGTGTCACAGAATTATTTCAATCCACGCACTCACATGGAGTGCGATACGTGGCGCTTTCTCACGTCGTGCGGGATGAGTTATTTCAATCCACGCACTCACATGGAGTGCGATCGGCGGATAGGTGATACGTCTCGCCCCAGTAGCTATTTCAATCCACGCACTCACATGGAGTGCGATCTCGGCTCTTCCCGAGGTTCGTCGGCTTGATCAAATTTCAATCCACGCACTCACATGGAGTGCGATGATACTGTAATAAGGTTTGTCTTTGTCATTTTAATTTCAATCCACGCACTCACATGGAGTGCGATAATCATGGAAGATGAAACGTTACCGCCCGAAACTATTTCAATCCACGCACTCACATGGAGTGCGATTGGTACGCATCACGGATGGAGGGTTGAACATGAATATTTCAATCCACGCACTCACATGGAGTGCGATAGCCGATTTAAGCTAAAAAAACCGACTAAAATAAATGTGATAAACAATATTACCTATTTTTGTATTCCGAAGACTAGATTCGTTGATCTTTCATTCAAAAACTTTATAAAAACCAGGTGCGAACCTCTCTAGAAAATGATGTGCACTTCAAGTTCGCACTCACTGAAAACACCTTCATCTTTAAAAAATGAGAGGGCCTTCCAAATCTAAAGATTCTTTCACTCCATAATGCTCTACTTTAGATACATGTTGGTTCCCAAGTCTATAAAAACGAAGACTATCACGGTCTACGTCTACAATCTCTTGTAACCGCAATTTCAAGGTCGTAAATTCTGTCTGATCAACGATACATTCAAACACACTATTCTGAACTCGCTGACCGTACTGCTGACAAACTTTTGCTACTTGTCTAAGCCGTTTCGTGCCTCCGGGTGAGATAGTATTCACATCATATGTCACTAAAACGAGCACATGCATCCCTCACTTATGCAAGAAAGTTGGATATTCCTCTAAATCTCCACGCAAATGTCTAGCCAATAGCAAGGCTTGCGCGTAAGGTACGAGTCCCCACATCATTTTTTCTTTTAAATAAGGATGCTGAATCATCTCCTGTTTTCTCTTCTGCCATGCTGAGAGGAAGACTTTGCGCCCTTCTTCAGTCATGAGTACAGCACCATTTTCTTTTTGAACGAAATGTTTCGCTTGAATTACTTTCATATTTATTAGTGAAAGTACGAACCGATCCGCATAAATCCCTCTCAACTCTTCCATCAAGTCAAGAGCCAGCGAAATCCGTCCTGGACGTTCCCGGTGCAAAAATCCGACGTACGCATCGAGACCAACTGCTTCGAGTGCAGCGCCAGTATCGCGTGCCAACAAGCTATAGGCGAATGACAACATCGCATTCACGCGATCAAGTGGTGGTCTTCTCGAACGTCCTTTGAACACGAACTCTTCTTTCTGCTGAAGAATCATGTCATCAAAAAGTTGATTATAATGAACCGCCACTTTCCCTTCAAGACCTCGTAATCTTTCCAGATCTCCGCACTCACGAATTTCTATTAGCTTTTTCGAGAAGTATTGCGATGTTTCCTTGAAGCGTGTAACGTCAACCCGCATCGGATAGTCGCGAGTCGTCCGTTCAAGCATCCATTTTTGATTGTATACTTTTCCGAGAATAAAATTCCGAGCGAGTTTTACCGATTGAAGTTCACAGTCAGATTGTCGATACTGCGTTTTGCGTAACACGACATTACCTTTACTTTCTCCGATGACACGTGCTAAAAATCGACCGTTCTTTGTCATAAACGTTAGAGGCACATCGTTCTCGGCGCAATACCCCATCAATGCAGGACTAGCCCCGGTATATCCGAACGTAACGATTCCTTCAAGGTTATGGAGAGGCACTCGCCCTAAAACTTCGTCGTCTTTCTTTACTACTACATTCCCGCCATCAAGAGCAAGGTATGCATCCGATTGGTTCACGAATAGCGTATTCAACATCTTTTTCAATCCCGAAGTCTCCTCTCCATATACTCACTGACACTCTCTCGAACCATCAATTCTGGCAAGCAGATATTTTGGAGAGAACAACTTTTACAATGCGGTCCCGTTTTTACTTTTGGAGTATGTCGCCGCCTATAGTAGTCGTTCATTTTCTCAACGATCTCCCTAACTTCATGTTTCAAACTTTCCGATAGCAGTACCGGATGACGATGCTTCGTTTCATTGTAGTAAAGATAACCTTCGGTGATTTCACATAAAAACATCTCTTCCAGACAGATGGCTTGTGCAGCCAACTGAAGTTCGTCTTCTTTTCCCACTTTCGGTTTCCCACGCTTATACTCAACGGGAATGGGTCGATACGTACCAGGGTTTCCATACAAAGAGACCCCTGCTGGATCTTGGACAAATTCAACGATATCGCACTGGCCGCTAACGTTTAACACTTCTGACTTAATTGCCATCCCTCGCACAATTAGTTTATCTTTCCGTTTTTCACGCGCGAACGGATCGTCCGCTTTTTTGTGCAAGTGTTGCCCTTCAATGGTTCGAGAATTCTCTTCCCATTGCTGTTCGATGTGGATGAGCGCCCACTGCCTCGGACAAAATTGAAAGTGTTGAATGCCCGACAACAACAAATAGGAATCGTCTTGTTTATAATCCATCCAACACTTCAGGTTCTAAGCCATCAAGTGGAGCAATATGAATTTCATAATCCGAAAAGTCTTTTGGCTCTTCTGTCGTCGGATTTACCGAAATGGAACGGTGCACTTTCGCAGACGAATATTGTCCTAATTTCGAACTATGTTCCCACCAATACACTTTATGAACCTCCATGCTTCCTTCAGGACGAGCGGAAGAAGCATCATTTTCAAACAGTGTAACAAGAACCTGTTTTAATTTTTCTGCATCTTCTTTCGTAAAATTCGTCTTTTCAGCAAGTTGAGTATTAATGCTTCCATTCAACACATATACTCCGTGATCGACGCGGTGTTTCATTCCCATTGTGTCAGAGCCACGTTCTTTTCCACTCTCAGAGTTCACACTTTTTGTAATCTGCATACTCGTAATATCAATCGGTGCAACGCTTGTTGCCGTATGAATAGAGACAGGTCCTCGCACACCGATCGACACCCCAGATTTTTCACCTTTGAACGCGAACACTTGGCCAAATGAACGCACGTCCATCCAAGTCGCACATGCTTCTTGAGCGAACTGGTCACCCATGCCTTTTCCTTTCATCAATTTCTTCAGCTCTTCATTTCCCTCGGCACGGTCGCGTAGACTCTCGTAACTATCCGAACGACGGTCATTCGATTGTACAAAAATCGTCTCTCCCATATCTTGTAGACGGTTGCGAATTTTACGTTTGATGGCAACATCTGAAATCTCGCCGTAGCCATCATAATTTTGACGTGGACGATTTCCATTGAGCGGGTCTCCGTTCGGATTCGCTTTCGAAACAGATAACACAACAGTAAAATCGATTTTATGGTCTAGTACGTTCATGCTTCAACACTCTCCTCTTTGGATGTTTGCGTTTCTTCACGCTTCTGATACAAATCATGTCGCTGACTGTAGAAACCTAATAAGTATTTGCCAGACAAAGGCTTATTCGTAAAATCACTCGGATCGATTTGTGCCCCAACCTCGTCAATTAAACGATTGATGTACGTTAATTTTGTTCCGAGCTTAGCCTGATACGGCTGAAGTGCACTTTGAATCGTCATCCACGTCCGAGCCGGATTTTGAGAAAATGCATTCATATAACGGATTGCATTTGTGGCACGTTTTTCATTCCCTAGCGCCCGACGTTCCAAATAATCAGCAAGTGCCAATAGCCGTCCAAACAAATAATCTCGATCTGTCATGTCTTGATTCAATGCCATGTTCATCCCTTCTTTCTTGTTAATCATTCCGCAGGCAATTTGTAGCGTTTTCTCCCATTCCCAGTTTTCCATACCAATCGGATTCGATGCTCGCTGAGTCAAACTACGTCGAATATCGTCCGGTACGCCACGTCCATCTACTACACAAGGAATCAACCGCTCGACAGTTGCTTTGATTAATTTTTCATTAGCACGCGGTCCATAGGCCATTGTTGCAATATCGTTCAAAGCAGGTGCACCAATGAATACTCGTCGTTTCTTCTCGCTATCAAAGTAGGTGTACTCCCATGGATGTTCCGTATGCCATGCTTCAAGTCGACTAAAGTAGTGCTCTTGGTCAAATGAACGGTAATAAAGGATCGCCAAACGACCTGTCGTTGCCGCATCTAGTATTAAAATATTCACGGTTTGTCGAGGTAACTTTCTTTTATAACCGATTAGTGCGTCAGAAAATGCTCGTGCACCGCCCTGGTTCGTATCGAATACTTCTTTCTCCTCCACATCGTCAAACAATGCAGCAAGTGAGAAAGTCGAATCAACTGCACTTGGCATCTCCGTCGCTTGACTCCCCCAAACCAGAAAGACACGTTGATCAATCATTCTTCCTTGTCTTTGAATGAGCCATTTCAAAGCGTTATGCGCTTTTTGTGATACCTCGTAACTAATCGAGGCAGCTTCAGAAGATTTATCGAATCGACCTCGAAAAGTGAATCCGCTACTATCATTTGCAGAAATGAGTTTAGCTTTGTCTCCAGCATTCCGAATCTTATTCGCGTGTTTCGTCGACCCAACTTTTTGTTGTCCAGTAACGAAACATAAGGTGGATTCACCTGCCTGCTCGGCATAATAATCAATAAAGGATTGGTAAAACTCAGGATCTCGCCATGGCTCTTGGTTCAATTGTTCAGACGAATGGACATGAAAACGGATAAATGCCCCTTCAAGCCCCCCTGTCACAACAGAGTAAATCAAAGGTTTCTCCTCTTTCTCTTTCCACGTCCATTTCAACGTCCCATCAGTCTCTGCAAAAAGCACCTTCTCGTCCACTAAATCTTCAATGAGTCGTCCCTTTTGCAAATACGAATAGATGCTCTTCAACCGATCAAATCCATAAGAGGATTCAGACCATTTTTTCAAGTTATCAATATAAACCAGATGCGCATTATCTTTTTTATACACCCCGCCAAATGCTTCATAGTCTCCAGCCACATAAGGCAATTTGTCATGTAACGGATACGGTGCGACGACACTCCCTGCTCGACTAGATGAATCTTCGGTACTTGGAATCAATGTGTTTCCGTTACCCTTCTCGATCACTTCAGCCGAGTGGAATTCGCCACTTGGCGTTATGTTGACAGTTATGTGCGCTGTTTGCGTCGTATGAGAAATCGGGAGTAACGTGAACGTCTTGCCTTCCCAACGACTTTCTGGCTTACCTACTTCATCAAGATGTTGATTATACGTCTCGTATAGTTGTTGCCACACGCTCATACATTCACCCTCCTATAGTTGTTCATACAACAACTCTGCTGACTCAATATCCTCTTCTATAAATGTTTTCGCCTGCATTTTTTTAATTGGTTGGACGAGTGAACAGTCTTCTGGTCTTGTGAATGTGATCACCCCGTCTTTCATCACTGGTTGCCACAAGCGAACGGCAAGTTCATCGACACCCGTCTCATCTGGATAATTGAAGCCATGCACCATTGTCCCAAAGTGAAGATCAACTCCGTCATAGAAGCCTTCTCCTTCATCAAACTCGATGGGCTCCACGTAGGCTTGACACTCTCTCGCCCCGAGGAAGATGTCTCTACGACCCCCGGCTTCAAGCGAGCGTTTTAAAATGGCATAGTGTTTTCCTTCATTTCGATCAAACGCCAAGTCCGGGCGATGTGAATTAAACTCAAAATGAGCTCGAACGTGATAGCACACATCGCGCAAGTACGTGTAGTGTGCTAAAGAGTTCCCACCGCCGTACTCAATTGGACGCATCCCTTTCGATTCCATCTTGATCGGATTCATGATTCGAATCGCATCGACGACCATGACAATTGTCGGTTTCCAATAAATCGATTCGACAATTCCTTTGATAGCTTGATACGTCGGAATTTGATACGACATTTTCTCTCCGCCCAGTTTAGTCAGTGGATCCGTAAACAAGGCATAATTTCCGTAAACTTTAAACTCAATCGAATTTCGCATAATACTCTCCTTTCATCACATAAATAGACCTTGCATCTCAGAATCTTGCGAAAGATTTAAACCGTACTGTTCATCGTATGCCGATGGTTGGAGCACGAGCAATCTTCCTTCAAGTAGAGAAACAAGTCCTCCACTCCGTTCAAGTATTTGTCTTTCATGGTTATAAATGCTGATTGTGTATTGTTGAGACTCTTTTAACCACTTCCGCGCATCATCCCAGTTGACGTCACCATTCAACAGTGCAATCAACTCTTTTCCTTTGTCTCCATAAGGTACGAGTACGTCATCTGTCAGTTGCTCAATCACGTGAAAGTTGTCAGCCACGGTTCGATGACGAGCGACCAATAGTAGTGGCGTGTCACTCACTTGATGTTGATTCGCATTTCCTTTGAATAGCATAGGCGCAAGCGTTTCAGCCGAACCTTTTACTGGGTAATCTAAATCAACTTCACGGAGCTGATAAAATTCTTGAAAATATCGCTTCATCGCAAGCGGGGATAGTAACTCTCCACCATAAGCGTTTGGATCTCGCTCTAGATCGACAACAAGCCGCTTTACAATTTCCTGTCCTTTTGCGATATCCGTTAATTTAGAGACATTTTCCTCAATGTGATTGATCAAGTAGACCGTTTGCCTTTCTACTTCACCATGTCGATTACAACGTCCGGCCGCCTGCGCGATTGAATCAAGTCCTGCGAACGAACGAATGACACACTGAAAACTAACGTCAACTCCTGCTTCAATCAGCTGGGTGCTAATACAAATCACTCGCTTGCCCTGATCGAGTCGGCCATTGATTTCTTTCAAAATGCACTTTCGGTGAGCGGCACACATCGATGTGCTCAAGTGATACACTTCGTCTTCAGAAAACGATTGTTTCAATGATTCATAAAGCTTACGGACAACCGTTTTTGTATTTAAAATGATGAGAACGCTTTGATTGATGGCGGCCTTGTCTTGCACGAATGAACCGAGTCGCTCCGTATCAAAGTCGTCTGAAACAACTTCAATCTCTGTTCGTTTGAACGCTTCAATCACGGCCGGCAACTCGTGAATCATTTCTCCGTCACTCGTTAACCGATGTTTCACAAAATCCAGTGCCGGTTGCGTTGCCGTACATAAAATCACACTCGAACTTAGTCCGTTTTTTAAGAAGTTCAGTGATTCATTAAATAACGATACGCATTTGGTCGGAACTTTTTGAACTTCATCAAAAATCACAATTGCTTCACTTAAGTGATGAAGACGACGCGTGTTACGATTTCCTTTGGCGTAAAACGTGTTCAAGTATTGGACCATTGTCGTAAAGATAATCGGGGCATCCCAGTTGTCTTTTGCTAAATTCAATTTCGCCTGTAGATTCATCTCATCTTCCGAAGCGTCATCTAACTGAACGACGTTCGAGTGGTGCTCGACGATTTCTTCAGTTTTTAAAATCGATCGCGCGACCTGAGCGTTCTGTTCGATAATTGTCGTGAACGGGACGACGTAAATAACTCGTCGTTTATGATAGTGAACAGCATGGTGAAGGGCATATCGAAGACTCGCTAGCGTTTTCCCTCCCCCTGTCGGAATCGAGAGCGTATAAATCCCACTTGGTTGCTTAGCATGTTGCATTGCTTGCTCTGACATTTTCTGTCGTAACGCGTTAATCGGAGAAACTTTTGACGAGGTACTCAATCCTGTTATATGTTGCTCTAAGCGCTCTTTGTAGAGAAACAGATTATCTATGAGGCCCGAATCGATTTTATTTTCCTCGAACTGTCTTGTATTCGTTCGATCGGCGTCAATCAAAATACTAAAGACTAATTTTGTAAGAAATGAGGAATTTGGTACTGTAGCACCGATCCGTTTCAAATAGTTCCATAATTGTTGATTGGCAACTTCAACGTAGTCATTGAAGTCAGTTTCTGAGATAACTTCGTCAAAGAATCGATGTTTACAAACCTCATACTCTTCGAGTGTTTTCACTTCTACTCGTTGAAGAAAAGGCGAGTCCTCACCCTGGACGTAATCATGAAGATTTCCGTGATGAGAGATGATCGCATTGCTTACAATCTCACCTAATAGTTGATTTGGTGATTTCCCTTTTAACTTGTCGAATAATAAGCGACCACCGGCCGTAGCATGGTCTACTTCTCCACGCCTCACCTTCTCACCCGACACAGCTCGGCGTATGTAATCTTGAAATGTGTCGCTGTATTTCCCCATATCATGAAGTAACGCCGCAAGACCACACACTTTCGAGAGTCCAAGCGGATCTCCCCATTGCTCAGCTAAACATTTTGCATCGAGCAAATGCTGACGAACTGACTGAATCTCTCCATCTTCTATACGAACATGAGCAATAAACTCCATAACCTCATCCTTTCTTCAGCACTAAAAACATTCCATAAAGCTGGTATACGCACCTTCATTTTATTACATTATTTTACTTTAGGTGGTTACTTTTTCTTTTAAGGTACAAACAAAAAAAGCGACTTTCGCCGCTTTAAATCATTTCACTCGCTTCACCGTCACATACTCTTTCAACAAAAAGTTGATGCGATCGACTTCATACGGCTCAACTTCTTTTCCTAACTCAATCATTTCTTCATGTTGCGGATGGTTCGGATCATTTAAAATCTCTTGCAGGTGTATGTTTCCAGCCATGCCACCGATGTCCTCGAACGGCGTCTCGCCCTCCCACTCCGTCACCAACGGATGCGGGTGCGGATAATCGGCGATGACTTTCTCCAGAGTCAGTTCATGTTGCCAATCGTCCCCATAGTCGTACGTGTAGTAGAGTGTTTGATGGGACTCGATGATACTCGGGAGCTTCACGTTTTTCATGTCCCGGACCGTTACTTGCTTGAACCGTTCCAATAGGTTCGTTTCAAATTCGCTCAGCTTTGACTGAGCCTTTAAATACGCGAGACGATCTTTGTGTTCATACACTTCTTCAGGATTTAACACGAAGCGGAACGTCGGGTTACGTAAATCGTCCTCGAATTTTGCCAAATGTGAATCTTCCCACCACATGACGAGTTGAATCGCGTCATGAAGCCGTTTGAAATTCGTCTCGGCCGGGATGATGAACCGGCGCCATACAGGGGTCGGACTCCCCAGCAATTTAATCTGGAATTGATATGCTGTAAACATGTGGTACCGCCTCTCTAAATCGATTGTTCTCGAACATCTGCCCGTCTAGGTTGCTCCGGGTCAAGCAACCGAATTTGTTGCTCATAATACCACTGCACCACATACTGACCTGCGACTGCAACTATAAAAAATAAGCCGAGGAGTGGGCGACCTAATAGAACCATGACAAATAAAATCAAGCTGGGTAACACCATGAACAAAAATGTCCACATATACTGACGACTAATCAATCGCTTGACGTTCGCCTCAGGCGCCATACTCCGCGCAAACTGACTCTCCTTATAATGGAGCCATCCCGTCACAACGATAGACAAGATAACCCCAATTCCGAGCCCGATATAAAACTGTCCGATTTGATATGCGAGTATAAACGTCAAAACGAGTAATAGAGCGAGACTAATTTGAGAACGATTTCGTTTCTGTTGATGCCGTTTTAGCGCTATGGCACGTGCTTGTTTATCCATTCCCCTCACCTCAATTCTAATCTACGACACAAATTTGGATTATGTTCCCTTTTTAGCTAAAATTAATGATTGCGACTCTGAATAATATGGTATTATCTGTATAGTTTATTCAATCGAATCGGAGGATGTCTTGATGAAAAAAGTGCTCGCGTTTGGCTTAGCTATGATCTTGATTTTAACTTCATGCTTCACCTTCGAAACAGCGGTCGAGGCCGCGCCAAAGAAAGAGAATCGTGCTATTATGGGAGCATCGACTTTAACTCCTCAACAGATGGCAGACTACGTGAAAGCGAAAAATCCTAGAACCGTCCGCCTTCATGGCGTGACAGTCGAAGAGCTCGCCAAACTGTTCGTCATCATCGGCGCAAAAGAAGGCGTCCGCGGGGACGTCGCCTTTGCCCAAGCATTGAAAGAGACAGGTTACTTCCGCTACGGCGGGGACGTCCTCCCGAAGCAGCACAATTACTCAGGGATCGGCACAGTCGGTAACGGGGTCAAAGGGCATTTCTTCCGCTCACCGCACCAAGGCGTAACAGCACAGATTCAACATTTGAAAGCATATGCTTCTAAAGAAGCGTTAAACTCGACCCGCGTCGACCCGCGCTTCCATTATGTGAAACGAGGCTCTGCGACGACTTGGCCGGCCTTGCATCGTAAATGGGCGATGCAACCGTCGGGCAATTATGGGACGGACATCCTCTCGATCTATCGGGAGATGGGACGGACCCAAATCCGGGTCGCCAAAAAATGAACGAATGATCATGACTTATAGGGGTGAACGATAGTGACTTGCAATCAAGTACGGTTATTCAGCGGACTCACGCTTCTCGTAACGGGCGTCGTCTTGCTACTTAAACGCTAACAAGCATTCAGAGCATCTGCTCGGATGCTTTTTTTGTTCATCGAGTAAAATGAAGAGACGAGATCGCATGCCGGCTCGACCGTCGATAAGGAGGAACATCACATGTCAACTTGGGATCAACGTTTTGATACGGATGAGTATGTCTATGGAGAAGAACCAAATGAGTTCGTGAAGCAACAAGCGCACTTGTTCAAAAAAGGAATGACCGTTCTCGCAATCGCCGAGGGAGAAGGCAGAAATGCCGTTTGGCTCGCGGAGCAAGGACTCCACGTCGAAATGTGGGACTATTCGCAAGTCGGGTTAGACAAAGCCACACGTTTGGCCGAACGTCGCGGCGTGACGCTGCAAACCCGTCTCGTCGATTTGGCTGAAGCGAACTGGCCTGAACAGGCTTACGATGTCGTTTTATGTATATACGGTCATTTCCCGAAAGAAGTGAAAGCGGCTGTCTTTACCGGGATTGAACGCGCATTGAAGCCAGGAGGCTACTTCGTGACAGAAGTGTATAGTGAAGAGCAACTCGCTTATGGGACGGGCGGACCAAAAGAAAAGGCGCTCTTATACACAACGCATGATTTCTCCAGTTTCACCGACTCACTCAACACGTGCCACTTGTTTGAAGGTGTTGTGGAACGACACGAGGGAAAACTTCATCAAGGTACATCCGCGATCATTCAATACATCGGTCAAAAACGCACAAACGCCGAATCTAGCGAAAGCTGATTCGGTGTTTGTGTCTATCGACAACTGTTTACATACGAAGCGTAAAGCGCGCCCGAAAACAAATACGCCCTGCTTCCGGTGAACACACCGTAAGCGTCCCCTCATGAAGCAACATGATTTGACGTGCGATCGATAACCCGAGCCCGTCGCCTGGTGTCTCACCTCGTGATGCATCGACACGGTACGTCCGGTCGAACAATTGATCCATCGCATCGATTGTCTGTTGTGCCGTCCCGTTACAGAGTTGCCATTCAACCACTGTTTCCTGTTGCACGAGTGTCAGTTCAATCGGGTTTTCATCCGTCGCATATTTTAACGCATTCGACATCAAATTCTGAAAGACACGGATAAGTTGCTCTTGGTCAGCTTCCACATAAACATCCGGTTGAACGTTCACAGTTAAACGGTGTCCCTTTTCAGCAAACAACGGTTGTAGTTCGTGAACCAATTGGCTTGTCAACAAGCTGATATTCAAGCGATGTTTCGATAACGTCACTTGTGAGGAATACAATCGATTCACATCCATCAGTTGATCGAGAAGGTGTTCGAGCTGTGCCGTTTTTTCATGTAATACGTTGAAGTGACTTTGCTCTTGATCTGTCCATTCCCGTTCAGTGTGTAGCAGCTGGACATAACCGCGAACGCTTGTCAGCGGGGTGCGCAAATCATGGGACAAGTTGGAGAACAGTTGGTTCCGTTCTTCCTCATGCGCCCGCTCTTTCTCGAACAATTGATGCAACTGCCTCGACATTTGGTTGACGCTCTCTGCAAGCGTAGCGAGTTCATCTCGTCCCGTCACTTCAACGGTTCGTCCAAGATCTCCGTTTGCGATTTGTTCAATCTCATTTGATAAATCCGTGATTTTTTGCAGCGTCTTTCGCATCATTAATGAAAAGCCAATCACAAAAATGATAATTGTAATAAATGTCACGCTTAAGAAAGCAAGATTATAAATCAACGGATCAGGCGTGGTCTCGTTCTGAATATAATACAAGCTAATCGAGTAGCCCATGATTAAAAATACGATTGTGGCGATAAGTGCGTTGATTAATATAATTCCGATTAATTTAACGAGTAACCGGTCCCATTGTCGTTTTTTCATAGGCGGTATCCCACGCCCCATACCGTTTTAATGTACGAAGGTTTCCGCGGCGTCTCTTCAATCTTCTCACGAATTTTCGTGATATGGACCATGACCGTATTGTCGACCTCGAACGCATCTTCGCCCCAAACCGCCTCATAAATCTGTTCGACCGTCAGCACTTGATTCGGATGACGCATGAAGTAGGCGAGGATATCAAATTCTTTCGGTGTCAGCCGAATCGAAGTGTCCCCTTTCGTGCATTGTCTTGTTTGAATATCGAGTGTGACGTCATCAAAGATGAGTACACCGGACTGGGCCGACTGGTCAGCACCGTAGTCCCGGTAGCGTCGAAGTAGCGACTTCGCGCGAAGTGTCACCTCGAGCGGATTGAACGGCTTCTTCATATAATCGTCTGCGCCAATCGAGATGCCTTGCATCAAATCCAAATCACTTGTCTTTGCTGTCAGCATGAGGATTGGCATGAACTGCGTCTTGCGAATTTCAATACAGGCCTCGATGCCGTCCATGACGGGCATCATCCAATCAAGGATGAGTAAATCGATGGCTTCGTGTGCGACGACGTCGAGCACTTCTTGACCCGTCTTTGCAAATCGCAAGGCGTATCCTTCGTTTTTTAAATAAATGGCGAGCAACTCGCGGATTGCCTCATCGTCATCGGCAATCAGAATTGTCGGTTGTGGACGCATTCTCTTCCCCCTCACATCGTGCAATACGTGTTGACAGACGAACTTGGAATTCATCTTTTTAAACTAGCGTAGCATCTTTTACATTTCGCATACACTTTCGCCTGTGAAACGGCAAAAACATGCAGACTCACGTTTTAGTTATTACCTATATGAAGTGTATCGAGCGCATCACAACGCATTCTGTCGAACTTCTTAACATTTCTTAAGACTCCGCTAAACACTTCTTACGCTTATCGCTCCATACTAGACGTTAGAAGGAGTGACTCGATTGGAAACAATACTTACACAATACGTGGTGCTCGCAATCGGCATCATGTTTACCCCGTTGTCCGATGACGTCTTGATGGTCACCCATTTGACGATTACAGCCGTGATGACAGTTCCCGAATGGATCGTGTTCATATCCACTTGGATGGTCTTCACGTTTGCCTTTAGTTGGTTTTATTTGATTGGCCGCGGATTGAATCGATTCATCCCAACTTCAAAACGTGATTCACGTTATTTAAAACGAGCCGAGGCGCTGTATGCACGATACGGAGCACGCGTCATTCTTGTCTCCTATTTTATTCCCGGTTTGCGCCACCCGATTCACTATGTCGCCGGATTCACCTCGTTGTCGTTTCGAACGTATACGTTTTATAACGTCTTATCTGCGCTTGGCTATACCGGTGCGTGGTTCACCGTGATTAAGTTAGCTGAACGCGTCCCAATTTTTCATCAAGCGAAAGATTGGGTCATGTCCCTTTAACGGCCGCCACTCACTTCATACATTCAGATTCCAAACGTATCCAAACGGGTATGTATACGGAGAAGAATTGAATGCCAACGGTTTATATGTTGAATGTGCAAAATTGCATCTTCCCCTCCTCGTCAAGGCAGGGAATCTGTCCACCGACGGCAAAGTACTTAAGAGCTGAATGTATGCAAAATAGATGTTGGAAGGAAGGCGACACGGTATATGAACAACGTGAACAAGTCTGTAATTGTGATCGGGGGAGGACTTGGCGGCTTGTCAGCGGCCATTTCTCTCGCCCAACAAGGGTATGAGGTTTCCTTATATGAAAAGAATGGCCATATCGGTGGGAAAGTGAATCGGCTCGAGCAAAACGGGTTCGGCTTCGACCTCGGTCCGTCGATTTTAACGATGCCGTACATCTTCGAAAAATTGTTCACGGCCAGCGGCAAGCGGATGGCGGACTACGTGCCGATCAAACGCCTCGACCTCGAGTGGCGCTCGTTCTTCCCGGATGGCACGGTATTAGATTTATATCGCGACCTCGACGTGATGGAGCGCGCCAATCCGACGCTGTCACATAAAGACATGGAAGAGTATCGGGCACTATTGGACTATGCCGAGCGCATCTACCATACGACCGAGAAGAGTTACTTGAAGGAAGGGTTTGAATCGCCGCTAGAAGCTGTTGCGAAAACCGGCCTGTTTTCGACGTTGTTCGGATTTGACTTAACGTCGACGATGTACGACGGGATCTCGAAACGGATCAGCAACCCGCATTTACGGACGATGCTCTCCTACTACGTCAAATACGTCGGTTCGTCTCCTTACAGCGCCCCGGCCGTGCTCAACATGATGATTTATATGCAGTACGCGCAAGGCTGCTGGTACGTCGAAGGCGGTACGCACAAATTGGCCGAAGGATTGACGAAACTCGCCGAGGAGACCGGCGTCCAAATCCATACGGGGCAAGGTGTCGTCCGTGCCCATACGATCAACGAGAAGATCACCGCCATCGAACTCGAGGACGGCCGACTCCGGTCAGCCGATTACTTCGTCTCCAACATGGAAGTCATTCCGTTCTATCAAAAGATGGTCGATGCGGATGAAGACTATGTCGACAAGCTCGTGAAAAAGTATGAACCGGCGAGTTCTGGCTTCGTGATTCATCTTGGCGTCAAAAAAGAGTATCCGGCCTTAGGCCACCACAACTTCTTCTTCTCCGAGAACTTGCACGAACAGATGGATAAGATCTTCGAGAAACACGAGCTACCGGACGACCCGACCATCTATTTGGTGAACGTCAATAAGACCGACCCGACACAAGCGCCGGCAGGACACGAGAACATTAAAATCCTGCCGCACATCCCGTACATCCAAGACGAACCGTTCACACCAGAAGAGTATGCGGCGTTTGAGGAACGTGTCCTCGATAAGCTCGAACGCATGGGCTTGGACGGGTTACGAGACAATACGGTGACGCGCGACGTCTGGACGCCTCATGACATCGAACGCACGTATGGATCGGACCGGGGCGCGATTTACGGCACCGTCGCAGATAAAAAACGGAACGGCGGCTTCAAGCATAAGAAGCAAAGCGAGCTGTACAATAACCTGTATTTCGTCGGCGGCACCGTGAACCCTGGCGGTGGCATGCCGATGGTGACACTGAGCGGTCAGCAAGTGAGCGACAAGATCGCGAAGCGTGACGGCGTTAAAAACTGATCATAAAAAGGATTCGAGCCCACGCCCGAATCCTTTTTTAGTGCCCACGATACTTCCCGAGCGCCCGCATATTCAATAAATAAAGCACACCTGCGTAAACGATCAAACCGAGCACATAACCCCAGATTCCGGCGAAACCGCTCCCGTACACCATCACTTCCTTGATTGCCGTCGCCCCATAGAAGATCGGCATGGCGTAGCTCAAATTGCCGAGCCCGTACGGAATCAAGTCGAGCGGGATCAATCCTGAGAAGAACACTTGCGGGATGATCGTGAACGGGATCATTTGGACGACTTGGAGCTCCGAACGGGCGAACACCGAAATCGTCGCCCCGAACAAAACGGCCGTCCCGGCCATTAAAATCATCACAAGAAATACCCAACCGATGTTCCCGAGCGACGTCAGCCCGAGTACGTAAATCGTATAGAGCACGATGAAGACAGACTGCACGACCGCGAAGACGCCATAGCCGAGCGTATACCCTAAAATGACTTGTCCGCGTTTGATCGGGGTCATGAGCAAGCGCTCGAGCGTGCCCCCGCTCCGCTCTTTGACGAGCGCCATCGCCGACAGGATGAAGACGAAGAAGAACGAGAACAGCGACAAGAACACGTAGCCGAACGAATCAAACGTCGACTGTCCTTCTTCTCCGTATACGTAATTCATCTCGATATCGGCCGCCGGATTGAGCGCCGACAACGCCGCTTGGATCTCACGCACCGCTTTCGACGATTTCGTCGACGGTTCGCGCAACGTGATCATGGTACCCGCCTGTCCCGCTTCGAAGACGGCATCGACGTCTTTATTGTCTTCCAAATAAGCAACCGGCTCCTCGACCGTATCGAGTCGCACGTCGAGCGTCTCGGCTTCGAACGCGTCGACAAGCTGCTGCTGGGCAGCCTCGTCCAGCACGACGACCGGCACGTAATCCGAGTCGCCGAGCAAGAAGTAGACGAGCGTGAGGATGAGGAGCGGGGCGATCAAAATCAAGGCGACGCTCCGCTTGTCGTTCAACGTCTGAAAGATGACCCGTTTCGCCAAGTTACGCATCGCGCTTCGCCTCCTCTCGTCCGGCAATGAGGAACAGTTCCTCGACGCGTCCGTTCTCGGTCTGCTCGAGTAAGTGCGTCACCGTGTCATAGGCGATCAAGCGCCCGTTATAGATGAGCGCGGCCCGGTCACACTCGAGCACCTCGTCCATGACGTGGGTCGAGACGATGATCGTCGTCCCACCGGCTCGAATCGTTTGAAACTGATCCCAAATCTGGCGGCGCAAAATCGGGTCGATCCCGACCGTCGGCTCGTCTAAAAACAAGACGTCCGGTTGATGGAGGATAGCGATGGCGAGCGACAACCGCTTCTTCATCCCGCCCGAATAGTTACGGACGAGCTTTCTCCGGTCGGCCGACAAGTCGACGAGGGCGAGCACGTCGTCGATGCGCTGTTTGAGCGCCGCCTTGCCGAGCTTATAGATTGAGCCGAAAAACTCGAGGTTCGCCTCACCCGACAAATCGTCGTACAGTCCATCGTTTTGCGGCATGAACCCGATCTTATGAAGCATGTTCATGTTCGGCATCACCGTCTCGCCGACTCGAATCGATCCTTTGTCTGCCGCCAATGCGCCGATCATCAAACGGATGAGCGTCGTCTTCCCCGACCCAGACGGTCCTAAGAGACAACAAATGTCTCCCGAGTTGATCGTGAAGCCGATATGATCGATGGCCAGTTGGTCACCGAACGATTTACTGACGTCGTTCAGTTGAATATTCATATTGGACTCCCTCCCGATGTCTGCCTCGTGTACACTGGACTAAAAGACACCGTGTTGGTTTATACGTTCAGTATAGTCCGCGCTCGAACGGCCAACAATCATCAATCTTGGTCACAGTGTCGGTTTTCCGACAGACGGCGACAATGTGTTGGATAAAGGAGAAAAAATATGGAACAGACAGACTTACGGGTCGTCCGGACGAAGCAGTTGATCAAACAGGCGTTGCTCGAATTGATTGAAGAACAAGGATTTGAAGCGGTCACGGTGAAGGCACTCACCGAACGCGCCGGCATCAACCGCGGGACGTTTTACAGCCACTATGTGGATAAGTACGATCTCATGGAGAAATCGATTGAAGCGATCTTTCATGAGGCCGAAACAAAGCTCATCAAAAATTTGCCGAACGTCTTTGGCAATCAGCAAGGCTCCGCTCCCCATCAGTTGCTCGTCCCGTTCATCCGTTTCATCGAGCAAAATAAGATTTTGATGAAACCGCTCCTCGGTCCGAACGGCGACCCGCAGTTCCAGGCGAGACTCCGCGCCTACATGTACACGGCGCTGTTTCATCGTTCCCCGACCGTATTGTTCGACGAGACGCAGTCGCTCGTCCCGCCCGATTATTTAGTATCCTATATATCGTCGGCACATATGGGCGTCATTTATGAGTGGCTCTATAATGACCGAACTGAAACGGTAGAAGATATCGCACGCATCATTTATACGATCACGTTTGAAGGACCGCTCGTCGCGGGCGGGTTGAAGCCGGACAGACAAAAAGACAGGTAGCAGCTACCTGTCTTTTTGATCGGGAAGCGTCACACGCACCGTCGTCCCTGACTTCAATTCGCTCGTGACGTCTACATGACCACCGTGCAACGTGACGATTTTTTGAACGATCGCCATACCGAGTCCTGACCCGCCTTGATGTCTCGAAGGGTCGGCCTGATAGAATCGCTCGTACATACGGCTCACTTGTTCCGGGGTCATGCCCTCCCCGTCATCCGTGATCTCGCAAACAATCGATTCCGCCGTTTGCATGAGCTTGATGCGGATCGTGCCGCCGTCATAAGAGTGGGTCATCGCATTTTGGATCAGGTTGATCCACACTTGGTGCAGCAGTCCGGCATCGCCGACCATCTCGACTTCATCAAGCTCAGCGATCAGGTTCAACCGTTTGCGACTCGACTCTCGTTCAAACGATAAGATACTTTCCCGCATCTGTTCACTGAGCGAGAAGCGGCTGACGTCTAATCCGACGACCGAGTGATCCAACTTGGCAAGGCGCAGCAAGTCACGTGACAACCGCGACAGCCGCTTGCCTTCCTGTTCGATCATTGTCGCATAGTTGACTCGTTTTTCCGTCGGTACGTCAGCCCGTTTCAATAGCGTCGCGTAGCCGAGGATCGAGGCGACCGGCGTCTTGAATTCATGCGCCATGATCGCCGTCAATTCCTCGTTTTTAGACTCGTTCGTCGCCAACGTCTCGGTCATCTGGTTGAACTGACTCGCCAACTTGCCGATCTCATCGTCCCCGCCGTCATGCACCCGTACCGTCAAATCACCAGAAGCGACTTTACTTGCCGCCTCGGTCACCCGGTCGATCCGTCTCGTCATGAGCCGGACCGCGAACAAGACAAGCACGCTCGAGACGAGCGCCGTGAGCAACAACGTCTGAAACGATAGATCGCGGAAAATCGTGACCGGGTTCTCGTCCGCGTTCGGGGACAACGTCACGACAGTCCGATCGATTAAAAGCGTGACGGCAGGCAATCGCTCGTCGCTTACGGTCAGCACGTCGCCTCGTTCAAGACGCGCGCGCTCCGCGACCGACCAACTTGCGGCCGCGTAGCGGTCCGTCTCGACAATAAGCGTCCGTTCGGAAAACAAGTCGATGACCTCATCGGCTCCTAATTCATAACGCTCAGAAGCCGTCAGCATGCTCTCGGCCCGTTCAACGAGCATCGTCTCGACTTGCGACGTCAACGCATTCATTTGGAACGTCAAGAAGAGCGTCAGCGTCAGTAAGATCGGGATGAGCAACAGCCCGAAGAAGATGGTCAGGAAACGTCCGTAAATCGAACTGAAGAAGGACTTCATGACTTCAACTCCAAGCGGTACCCAAGTCCCCAGACAGTACTGATTTGAAATGCGTCGACATGCTTCAAGCGGCTCCGGAGACGGTTAACATGGACGTCGATCGTACGGACGTCACTTTCCGTTTCATAGCCCCATATACGATCGAGCAACTGTTGTCGCGTGAACACTTGATTGAGATGCGTCGCCAAATGATACAGCAACTCAAACTCTTTCTTCGGCACCTCGATTGTCTCGACCGGGGTGATTACCGTCAGTGATGTTTCGTCTAACACGCAATCGTGCAGTTGAATCTGGTGGTCTCGATATATATTGGCTCGTCGTAGCATCGCCTCGATGCGGAGCTCGAGTTCTTCTAGATCGACCGGCTTGACGAGATAGTCGTCGGCCCCGGCCCGGAAGCCTTTCTTCTTATCAGGCAACGTCTCGAGCGCGGTCAACATTAAGATTGGGAGCGTGTAACCGGCGTCCCGCAGTTGCTCGGTCAACGCTCGACCATCGAGACGCGGCATCATAATGTCGGTCACGATGACGTCGATCGGTTGCTGATCGAGCAGATCGAGCGCCTCCTCTCCGTCAACGGCCCACAGCACGCGGTAGCCCGCTGTCGTCAAATATTCAAACAGAAGACCTCCGAGTGCCGGATCATCTTCGACAAGCAATAGCGTGACCATACGAGATTCCTTCTTTCTTTATGCGTTTCGTAACGCTTCAATCGGCTGCAAGGCGGACGCCTTACGGGCCGGGATATATCCAAAGATGACACCGATCACGACTGAAAACCCAAGTGCCAAGCCGACGGTCGAACTAGCCAACGTGAACGGGACACCCATGACGACGGTCAAACCGAAGGCAAGGAGTGCGCCGACCACTACACCGACCAACCCACCGAGGACGGACAAGAGCACCGATTCAAACAAGAACTGCTGGCGAATTTTCGCCGGTGTCGCGCCTAATGCTTTTCGTAAGCCGATCTCACTCGTCCGCTCCGTCACCGAGACGAGCATCATGTTCATGATGCCGATACCGCCAACGAGTAGCGAGATGGACGCGATGCCGATGAGCAACATGCTGAGCAAGGCGTTGATTTGGTCGATGGACGCGAGGGCGTCTTCAAAGCTCGTGACGGTAAACGCGTCCCGACCGTTAAATGCGGTCGTCAACTGCTGCGTCAATTCATCACTTACTGTCTCAGATTGTCCTGATTCCGTGTACAGGTCAAACGTCGAAATCGTATTCACATGAAACTGGTGAAGCGCGGTCGTCACCGGAATGACGATCGTCTCGTCCGTCGACATCGAAAACTCTGAAGACGGGGCGAGCGTGCCGACGACGATGTAACGGATCCCGCCGATTGTGATCGTCTCACCGATTGGCGACGTGGTCGGGAACGATTCCTTCACGATCGTATCGCCGATTACGGCGACGCGCGTCCGCTCCGAGATGTCCACTGGCGTGATGCCACGCCCGGAAGCGAGTGTCGAATCCGAGAAGAACGCGTCACTCTTCCCAAGGACGCTCTGTTCGGTCGTTTGACCGCCCAAATAGACGCCTGCTTGATGACTTGTCGTCGGCGATAACGACTCGACGCCGTCAATCGCTTCGAGACGTTCTACTTCGGTTACGCTGATGCCATTCTTCGTCGCATCTTCGATTTGGACACTCATCCGGTCCGCCCCGAACGTCGCGACTTCTTCATTGATTGAGGACGTGACACCTGAGATGACCGTCATGAGTGTGATGATGGACGCCGTCCCGATGACAATTCCAAGAATCGTCAAGAAAGAGCGCATCTTATGACTGATCACCGTCAGCCAAGCCATACGTATATTTTCTCGAATCATCGTCGTTCCTCCTTCTCGATACGGCCATCCCGAACGTAGACGATGCGCGTCGCTTCTTTGGCGATGTCGAGGTCATGTGTGATCATGATGATCGTCTTCCCTTCCGCATGCAATTCATGAAATAAGTTCAGAATTTGACGTCCGTTCGTCTGATCGAGCGCCCCGGTCGGCTCATCGGCGAGCAGTAAGGACGGATTAGTCACGAGCGCCCGCGCGATGGCGACACGTTGTTGTTGCCCACCCGACAGTTGATTCGGGTAATGGTTCTGTTTATCGCCGAGCCCGACACGCGTCAACATCTGGTGCGTCCGGTCTTTTCGTTCCGACTTCGACAGCCGTTGATAGATGAGCGGTAACTCGACGTTTTCGCTTGCCGTCAATCGCGGCAGTAAGTTGAACTGTTGAAAGATGAACCCGATCTGCTGATTGCGGAACGCCGACAATTCGGTCTCGGATAACCCGGTCACGTCACGGTCGCCAAAGCTGTAGCGACCGCTCGTGTATCCGTCCAGACAACCGAGAATGTTCATAAGCGTTGATTTTCCCGAACCAGACGGCCCGAGGATGGCGACGAACTCGCCGTCGTGAACCGTCAAATCGATCCCGTTCAACACGATTTGTTCGTTTCCACCCGCCCCGTACGCTTTCGTCAAATCGGTGACTTCAATGAGTGCGCTCATTGTCCTCCTCCGATCTGTGGTGGCATGATACCCCCAGCCGTTGCCTCATCCATTAAGAGGACGCTATCTTCGTCTAATCCGTCTTTAATCTCAACGCGGCTGCCGTCGCTGATGCCGAGCTCGACTTGCCGTTTCACCGGACCATCCGTGCCCTCGACGTACACGTAGGCGTCGCCTTCTTCAAACGTGATGCTGTCGAGTGATAGCGTCTCTGCTTCTTCGACACGTTCGACGACAATCGAGCCTTCGAGCGTCATCCCGTTTCGTAATCCGTCCGTTTCAGGCAACGTGACGTTCATCGCATAACGTGCTGACGAGCCCGGAGTCGTCAATGCTTCCGCTTCATCCGCAATCGATTCGACCGTTCCTTCGAGTTCAGTGTCCAATGCGTTCGCATAGATCGTCAGCGCATCACCTTCCTCGACTTTCCCTAAATCCCGCTCGTCGATCAACAGTCGTCCGGTCGCATCTTCTCCGACAGTCGTCACCTGACCGGCAAACGTGTAGACGTTCTCAATCGTCTCCGTCGCCACTTGCTCTGACTTATATTCGACCGATTGTGGCATCAAGACAATGCCCGCTCCTAACGCGATGGCCAGGGCACCGCCACCTAATCCCCACTTCAGTTTTTTGTTCATCTGTCGATTCCTCCTTTTGGTTGTACCTCAAGGATAAACAGAAGTTATAAACAAAGTATGAACGGATAAATTTACAAATAATTGAAACTATCATGCTAGTAAATGCGTATATCGAATTAATCCACATCAACCTCGGAGGTATATATGCATCAAATCACGAGTTATTTCTTTCTGTACGCAAAAATCGTCCTTACGGATAAAGTTCCATTTCTTTTAACGATGGGACTCCCGCTCGGTGTTGCCCTCCTGTACAGTCCACCAAATATCGGTACGATGACGTCTGCCGAGTATGCCACGTATTTGTCGTACTTTTGGGTGTACATCATCTTGGCGACTTATTTGAACGGGATTGCGCTCGAACTCGCACGAATGCGCGAATACGGTCTCATGAAGACGTACGTCATGATCTCCGGCAACAAATATACATACGTCCTGGCCATCTTGTTGGCTCAACTATTGTTTGCCGCAATCAGTCTCCTACTGTTCACAGTTGTCGTCACGCTCGTCCACGGTCATTTCACTTTCGGTTTGCTCGCGAGCCCAATCCTACTGTTGCTCGCCAGCTTCCCGTTCGCGCTCGGAAGTGTCGTCTTGACGCTTCTGCCGGTGAAAGTATCGAGCTTGATGAAATTTGCGAACATTCTCACCTATCCGCTGTTCCTTTTAGCCGTCAAACAGCCAGATGTCTGGTTCGGTTATGCCAATCCGTTTTATGCCCTACTTCAACTGTCGCTTGCCGTCGTTCATGGTGTCACGCAAGTCGACGTCTCGTTTAACCTGATTACGACAATTCTCTCTCTTGTCGGTTACGTCATCGTTGGCCTGTTCGCGATGAATCGCTTCAACCTCGTCTCATCCGTCACACGCTAGGAGGAAATGATGAACATTCAAAACTTGACCTACTCTTATCCGAAAGCAGCACGTCCCGTGCTCGACGACGTCTCATTCACGCTACATCCGAATAAACTGAACGTCTTGATTGGCCTGAACGGGGCCGGGAAGACGACGTTGTTTGATTGTATGACAAGGACGCTCCCAGTCGACCGGGCCTCGCTACAGCTCGTGCCATCGTCTGACATGCTGTATTTAACGCAACAGATTTTGTATCACAACGAATTAACGGGAAAAGATCTCACGTACTTCATCGGACGGCTCACAAAGCGGCCTGACTTCAAGCGACTAGCGACTTATGTCAACGGACTCACGACCGCCCGGGAACAAGAGCTGTTCGAGCATCTGTGGAAGATGAAGCTCGGCAAAATGTCGGTCGGAGAACGCAAGTGGCTATTCGTGACATTGCTCGCCTCGGTCAAACGATCGCTCTACTTGTTCGACGAACCGACGAGCGGCGTCGATCCGGCGTCACGCATCAACATCATGCGCCATTTACAGCGACTCGTAAAAGACGGTCGGACGTGCCTCATCTCGACGCACCAACTGCATGACTTATCCCAGCTGGAGTCCCATGTCATCTTCCTCCATGAAGGTCGTGTCCTGTATGAAGGCGATTTCCAAGACTGGTTGCGCGCGTCCGGGACGACCGACCCCGACGAGGCGTTCGTGAAGATGGTCGAAGGCATTCAAGATGATGTGGCGGTGACAACGTGAATGACTCGTTTTGGGAAAGACACCGCTTCAAGTTTTATACAGCTGGTATGGTCATCTGTGGCTGTTTAGTCGGTATGTTTTCATAAGAAAACCCAGCTTCTGACGAATCAGAAGCTGGGTTTTAGTCTTCCATCCAGCGATAGACAACCATAAAACCAATCCACGTTGCACAAAACGTCAGAACGATGTTAATCAGTTGCCACATTCCATCTGTGAGGTGCATTTATTTATCTCCTTCTAGTTAAACCGATTCTTCGACGCATCGCGATGCGCCGTCCGCAACTCATGGTTCGTCACATGCTCCGGGTCAATCAGTTCAAGCTTCCGGTTCACCCAGACCGATAAGAAAATGAACGGGATGAACAAGGCGAGAAGCATTCCCGCGAAGACGAGGAGCGAGCCTTCAATCGACCAGGCGATGGCGATAAAGATACCCAGCAAGATGACATTGGCGAGCACGATGCCGAATTCGAGACGGACGAACTTTTGATAGCGCGCCTCGTCGCTAAAGGTGAGTAGTAAGTTCATCCGGTGCCAGGCCCGATATAAACTCGGCAACTGGGTCGCCATGATGATGACGGCGAACGTCGCCACTTTAATGTCTTGCGTGAAGATGAAATAAAAGGCGACCCCTAAAATTGCGAACGTGAGCAATAGCGCCGTCCGGTTCACGTTGCGGTCGTTCTCGACCATTTGTTTCAGTCGTTCCTGCTTTTCAATCATATTTTATCCTCCATTATGATGTCTTTCGTGTGCGGCGCTCGAGTTGCGCTTTACTAAGTTCAGTCCCCGTCACATGTTGCGGGTCAATCGTTTTCAACTCGCGATCGATGCGGACACCTAACACCACGAACGTGATGAGTCCGACAATAATGACGATGATAAATGTAAGCAATGTGATCCACCCGAGCATCGAACTCGTAATCAATAGCAGGAGAAACACGAGATTCCCGACGGCCAAACCAAATTCGGACCGTACTTTTTGTTGATAACGGACATCGTCGTTGAAAGTAAGCAACAACTTCATGCGGTGCCAGCCCTTATAGAGCATCGGGAACTGTCCGACCAAGATGATCGGCAACAGCAACAAAACCTCCGTTGTCATGAAATAAACGATGAACAGTGCAATGAACCCGAATGTCGGATACAGCGTCTGTTTCTGTCGCTTTCGGTCGTTCTCAATCATGCGTTCAAGTCTTACCGTATGGTCAACCATCAAATCCTCCTAGCCAAATCGTCTTTGTTTGCGTAACTCCCGATTCGTCACATATCCTGAATTGATTTCTTGTAATCGACCATCACTTCTCGTCCCATTTCCGTTTCATCTGCTCCCGCTTCGTCAACCCGAACAGACTGTCGACGACGTGCTCGTCATCGATGCGGAGCAATCGTTTGTCGATCAACGACGCAGCCAATAAATGGACGATCAATATGCTGGCAAGCATGCTGCTGAGCGTCGATAGTTCAAAGAAGTTTAATTCATATCCTACCATTAAACCGAACATGCCCCATAACATCGCAATGTCCCCAATACCTTTTACTCGGATCAATCCTCGATACGCACGATTGTCATTAAACGACACCTGCGTGCGCGTCTTTCTCCATGACATATAGCTTAGCGGCACTGCAATGGTCGTGACAAACAGAAACATCGCACTATGAGATAGCGAAAAATTTCCATAAAACCATAATCCTGCGGCCAAACCAATCAGACCGATTCGAAGCGCCGTGCCCATGCTAGACTTCTTGTCAGTCAATCCATATAGTTCTTCAGTCCGTTCTTTCCGTGTAATCATCCAATCTCCCCCTTTGAAACCAAATCCATCCATGACGCGTATATACAACTAGCATACCAATTATTAGGAGGGATTTCGATGGATATCCTCATTTTAGCCGTCTTGCTCGGCATCGTCGGTTTTATTGTGACCCGTTCCTATACTTTATATCCGTCATCGTTCGAGGAACGCTCACTCATTCAACCGAACGGCTCGCACACGACAAAATGCCCGCATTGCCAAACCGTCGTGAGACGGCAGGAACACGGGCAAACTTGTACGAACTGTCGTAAATCATTCTGAAGATCAACCTACTTGTTTTACCTGTTGGCGTGCCACCACTTTCTTTCCACTCAACTGGAACAACAGCACCCCGCCGACGATCAAGACGATGCCAAGCGCCGTCTTCCACGTGAACGGGATCGCCTCAAGTCCAAACCAGCCGAGCGTATCCCACAGCAAGGCGAACAAGATTTGCGACACCATGACAATCGAGATGGCGTAACTCGGACCGAGCTGCTGGACGCTTTGTGTCACGCTCATGACGACACCGACACCGATGATGCCGCTGAACCAGTACCACGTCTCCATGTCACGTAAATCAAACAACCCGCCGCCTTCACTGATCAATCCGATGAAGAGCGAGGCGAGAAAACCAAGTGCGAGGACGAGCGTCGTCGTCGCCCAAGCCCCGACCCGTTGTTTCACGTTGGCGTTGAACGTATTTTGTACACAGACGAGCATGCCGCCCATGACCGCGAGCATCATTCCAAGTGCCATTGTCGTTCCCCCTCACTCATAAATACTCTCCCCTGCGACAGCGATCAACCCGGCGCGATCGATGATTGCGATCGACCGACGATCCCGTTCGATCAATCCTTGTTCGACGAAGCGTTTGAGCGTCCGATTGACGTGGCGATAACTCGTCCCGATCAAGTCGGCGATATCGGTCAACTCATCGACCGTCGACCCGAGCGCACGCTCGTCCGGCGTCATCGACAGCAAGTAGCTCGCGAGCCGGACGTCGACCGGGTAAAACAAGTTGAAACTCATCGACTGCGACTTCAACTCGAACTTTCTCGTGATCTCTTCTAACAGATAATGGAGCCACGCCACGTCGTCTGCCGCGTGCCGGGCTAAATCGTCGAACCGGATGACGAGCATCTCGACCGATGTGACCGCCTCGACCGTATTTAAATATGGCGTCCGGCGCACGTATTCGATGTCACCGATCAAATCGAACGGACGTTTGAACGACAGTACGAGGCGTTTACCCGTTGCCGACGTATGCGCCACGCGAATCTTGCCTTTGACGAGAAAATGAAGGTGGTGCGCGTCGTCACCTTGGGCGCAAATCGTCGCGCCCGGCTCGTAACGGACGAGCGTGAAATGTTCGTGTGTCGCTTTTGGCAAGACTTGTAACTCCAGTTGCGTCAAATAGTGTTCTAGCATCCGGTCCCCTCCTACCATTTCAACAAGATGATGCCGGCGACCATCATGGCGACACCGAGCAATTGTGACACGTTCAACTCTCGGCGTACCATCCCGAACCAGCCGCGCCAATCGATGACGAGCGCGAGGGCGAGCTGCGCAATCAGAAACAAGGAGATTGTCAACGTGACACCGAGCTGATGGACGGCTGTCATGTTGCTGAACAAGATGAGGGCTGCGAACGCGCCACCCGACAAATAGAGCGGGTGCACGTGTCGCATCTGTTTATACGTCCGGTCACGCACAGCCAACATGACAAGAAGCGCCACGACGAAGCCGGTCATCTGCGTCAGTGTCGCGGCCTGCCACGTACCGATCTGTGAACTGATTCGTGCGTTGGCGACGCTTTGCAACGTTAAAAAGAACCCGCCGCTGATGGCGAATAAGACTCCGCGCATCGTATCCCCTCCTTTATATTATGACAAGCGGATCATCATGATACCGAGCACCATGACGAGCAAACTGACGAGTTGAATCCCTGTCACCGGATTTTTGGCTGCACCGAACCAACCGAACCGGTCAATCAGCAAACTACCGCATAATAAGCCGACAATGACGATGACGACGGCGATTCCGGTCCCGACCATCGGGACGATCAAGACGTTCCCGCCGATGAAGAGCGCGCCGATGATCCCACCAAGCCAAATCCACCACGGTTGTCCCGATAGCCCGCGCCATTCGACGCTCGGCCGTAGGATGAGTAAGACGAGGAGAAGTGTGACGATTCCGACGACGAACGAGACGAGCGCGCCTTTTAGCGCAGACTCGAGCACAGTCCCTAAATAGCCGTTGATGGCGGTCTGCATCGCACTCATCATCCCGGTCCCGATTCCGAGTAAACGCCAGACGTTCAAGTTACCGGTCTCCACCCGGTTCGCGATGACAAATTTTCCGCGGCGACGATTGATCCAGTCTGTGAGTGCGACCGTCCCGACGACCCCTAGCAAAACAAGCAAGGCCCCAAACACGCGCCACGGTGTGAGGACGCTCACGGTCGAATTGAACCAACCGAAGTGATCGATTAAGAGCCCCATCACGATCTGTCCAAAGATTGGCATGATGACCGTCTGGACGCTGCCGAGACGTGGGAACAAGAGGATGTTCCCCGTTAAAAAAATGACCCCTAACAAGCCACCCGACCACATCCAGATCGGCTGTTGCTGAAAGATTGACGAGTCGAACCCGAATCCTTGTCCAGAGACAAGAAGGATGAGCGATAAAAAGGTCGTCCCGACCGCGAATGATAGGAACGAAGCGACAAACGGTGACCCGACGATCGAACGCAGACGCGAGTTCACGCTCGTCTGTATCGGTAGTAAGATGCCGATCACGAGTCCAATAACAATGGCTAACATATTTCGTTTCCTCGATTCTATGATGTAGTGCAAGTTATTATCTCAATGTACATCTCACTCATCTAAAGTATAAAGGACCGATGTCCTGAATCACAAAAAGACGAGTCCCGTTTGATTAGGAACTCGTCTTATGTTCGGTATTTCGTTGTTTTTTTGCTTTGCTCAACACTTTCACGGTGACATGGTCGTCATCGAACATCAAGATGAATCGATCGAGCCAGCGTGGGGTGAGGATACTGAAAACAATCAAACTGACAATGAGTGCCAGCAGAACTTGAATCGAAACAACACCTGCATGATAGAAAGCGAACAGGCTCAAAATCGCGACGAATCCGATCCATTCGAACACGAAGCCCATGTAGACCCAGCGTGTGTAGCGACGGCTTTCGTTGAACGTGAGCAAGAGCTTCGTCTTACGCCACTCCAGACATAAATACGGGAAATAGGAGATGGCCAAGACAAACGGGAGCCACGTCGGTGCCATATAGCCGACGACGACCGTGGCGACGAGCCCGGCCATCCAAATCCACCATCGCACAAACCAATGGGTATCGTCTTGTACGAGCAGCTGGTTAATGCGTTCTTGTTTTGTCAGCATATGTACTCCTCTCATAAGATCGATAGTCTTTCGTGATTTCATCTCGTGTCGGTTGATCGGTATCTGCCTGTTTGAACTGTTTATGTGTCGTGTAATGGCGCCATCCCAAAATCATGAAACAGACACCATAGAGCACCCAGCCGAACGTTGGAATGTGTAGCCGACTGAGGAGAATCGTCCCCGTGACCCACACAATCCAGAGACTATACATCTGATACAAACGTTTCGTTAGCACCCTTCCTCGTCCGTTCGTAAAAGCCATCAGCACCTCACCTTCACGGAGCATGAAACGAACGAGTCCGATGGCGGCAAAGATTGAACCGATGCCCCACACCCACCAGAAGTCGTCAAAGCTTAACGTAAAAGAATTTAAAAAGATGAGCGCGGCCGTCAGCCAAAAAACAATTTTCTGATGCGGTTCTCGATACGCTCCGATTGCTTGAATCCGTTCTTGTTTCGTCATACAATTTCAGTCCTTTTCTAATCATTGATTCCGTCAAGCCAACGCTTTAGTTGCTCACGATTGGCTTTCACTAGCATACTCGAGGTGACATGTTCCGGGTCGAGTTGAAGAAGTTTTTTGTCAATCCAAAACGGCAACAAGATGGATGGCGGTGCCCCGATCACCAGTGCCCACATAAGTGCATCCACATGAATTTTCCCCGTCAAAAGCAGCGCAATGAGACTGAACAGTAAAAAGAAAGTGAAGCATAGTAAGAAAAAGTTCGTTTTAATCAGACGACGATACGTCCAGTCGTCATTAAACTGCAGGTAGACAACCGTCTTTTTCCATTCGAAAAACAGCGTCGGCACGAGGCCAACAACCGCGATCATGCTGGAGTAAGTCGTCTGCATCATAAAGTAGAGCGCACCCACGAAAAGGAGTACACTGCTCCCAATCATAAAACGTCGATACGTTTTGTCCACTTGTAACAGCGCTTGGAATCGAGTTTCCCGGTCCATCAGTCTCCTCCTTAGTCTCTGACGTTACTGAGTTTGATGTCGCGACGTATCGGGTGTTCTGGGTCTGCACGCGTCAATTGATCTTCGAGCTTTCGTTGAATGCGGTAAAATCCGATTATGACACCGATTACTAAAACAGGTCCCAACCACATTACCCCGAGTCGTCCAGTCAAAAGATAGATGAAAATAAGTAGTGGAATCACAGCAAAATCGTACACGTATTGCTTCGTGATGATTTGTTTCGCCTTATGCTTGCTCGTCAAACTCTTCGCAAAACGACTTTCATAACCGAGCACGACACTAATAAACAGGAGACAACTCGCCGTGCCAACGATGTACCATACACTACCCTGTTCCAATCTCTGAATCGAGAACACACAAAACATCATTACAATAACTAAGGCACTGCGAGCCCACGCCAACTTTTGGGTCATTTTATAAATAACGTTGATGCGTTCTTGTTTGGTCATACAATGCCCTCCTTAAAAGCTTTCCCGTTTGACGTCTCGACGTGTCGGTTGCTCGGGATCGATTAGTTTTACCTTCTCATCAAGCAGCCGCTCTACGAACAACAGAGCTAAAGCCGTAAGCGAAAACACCAAAAACGGGACCCAGCTGATTGTTTCTAGCTTCATGAGCAACGGGAAAGCGAAACCGATAAAGACAATCATCACATAATCAAATGCATACTGGATGTGAATGATTCGTTTAGCCCGGACCCGCTCGGTAAAGCTGCTCATAAATCGACTTTCGCGAATAGCATTCAATCCATACGCTAGCAATGCCACAATCATCAAACTTCCGTACAAGAGGGCGTGTGTCTCGGTTTGTAAAAATAAGAAGATAAGCACAGCAAGCGGAATCGCAAAACCGAGCCTGACGAGAAGCCATTTTCGATTTCCTTTAATCATTTTCTTTAGACGTTCATGTTTGTTCATAAGAGGCTCCTTTAGTTGTTATTGCTTCATGTCACGTGGCACATGTTGCACGTTCACTAGCATTCTCATTTTTCCTTCGAGCCCCCATTGGATTACGGACAGACTGAACAGACCACTAAACAACACGACAATTAGTGTAATCGATTGAAGATTGAGTTCCACTGAAAACAGAAAAACGAAGCCGAGCCACGCTAACATTACAAAATCAATGCTATATAATTGTCGAAAGATACGCTTCATCGTGACATCCCTTCCCGATGAAATCGTTCTGTTTTGAGCAGATAATACAAGCGCCGCAGCTACTAAAGCGAAAATAACTCCTAGACCGTATAGCATGTTATATTCAGCAGCTTCTAAATACAAAATGACAAGTCCACTGATCGGAATGGCCAATCCGAATCGAACCCACGATCGCTTACGTTTGAGTTGATTAAGTTCTTGTTCTGTCATCTCGATTCTCCTTTCATCACCAAGCACTGCACCTATCTAATCAAGCTCTCCAGCTAAATCGCGTGCGCTGAATTTCTCGACGGGTCGGTTGCTCAGCATCTATCCATTCTAGCTGTTGATCAAGTTTGAATTGAGTAAACAAAATTAAGATGGCGCTACCCATAAACAAAATGAATGGACTAAGTGTCAACATACTAAATCGCATCATAAGTGGAAAAATCACAGCCATCATGATGACAAACAAATAGTCGAGTTTATATTGGATGCTAACTACCTTTTTAGCTTGCTCGTTCGGTGTAAGGCTTTTGACAAAGCTTGATTCTCGTGAGAATAAAACATTTGCTGTAATCGTCAGTGCTAGGAGCATCCCTCCCATTAGCCAGGGATTCGCCTCTGTCTGTAAAAAGTAAAATACAAGTACACCAGTTGGCAGCGCAAAGAGAAGTCGTAATACTAACCATTGGGGATTCATCGTTTTCACTTTGCGTAATCGTTCTTGTTTATTCATATCGTTCACCTCTTCTGTAATTATACGTTTCTCCGTCTCAAAAAGTTCCGTATTTTTACATTTTTCCCGTCGGTCCGATTTGCTTGACCAGATTCAAATCTCGCTTTATAGTTTAGTTAACTTAACTTTATTTAAAAACGAGGTCTTCTTATGAACTTGCTCCAAAATTCCCGTTTTATCTTCACTTGGCTGTCCGGCATGACGCTGACGCTCGGTTTTTCCATCTTCTTTTTGAGCATGTCGTGGCTCACGATCGATGTGTTGAAACAACCGGCCCTGCTCGGAATCATCATGACGGCCGTCTCGTTGCCACGCGTAATTATGATGGTGTTCGGCGGTGTCTTTGCCGACCGCTATCAAAAGAGTCGCCTCTTATTTTTGACGAACCTCGGACAAGGTGTTTTGATGCTCGTCGTCGTCGCGCTGCACTTGGCCGACGCTTATTCCGTGATCGTCTTAATCTTTATCTCGATCGCGTTCGGACTATTGGACGGCATGTCGTATCCGGCGCTATCTTCACTCATCCCGTCACTCGTCAAAAAACATGAGCTCCAACGCGCCAACTCGTTATTCCAAGGGTCGCTCGAGCTCATGTTCGTGATCGGTCCATTTTTAGCCGGTCTTCTGTTGACGTGGGGCGGCTTCGGTCTTAGCTTTAGTACGGCGGCTGCGCTCATCTTTATCTCTGCTTTCTTGATGATGCCGCGGCTGATTCGAGACCATATTCCAGCGGCACAGACGATGTCGCTCAAGCACGTCGTCTTTGATTTGAAAGAAGGAATCCGCTACGTCTCGAAGACACCGATTTTGCGAAGCGGTACGTTCTCGATTGCGATCGTCAACTTGTTCATCATGGGACCGCTCATCATGAGCATCCCGATCCTCGTCGGTGAACGCGGCGGAACGGCGTTCGACTTGAGTTTGATTGAAGGCGGGCTTGCTGTCGGGACGTTCGTCGCAAGTTTTCTCGTCTTGTTGCTGCGGTCGGTCCACCGCGGCCGCTTCGTCTTCCGCGCCTTGTTCTTGACGATTGTCGCATTTCTCTTCTACACGCAAGCCGAGTCCGTCCCGATGCTCGCTTTCGCGGCGGCCATGAGCGGCTTCATGCTGATGCTCGTCTATTTGCCGGCCGTCACGCTCATGCAAGAGCATAGCGATCAAGACAAAATCGGTCGCGTCATGAGCATCATGGCGCTCGCCGCATCCGGCCTAGAGCCGATTGCGTTCGCCGTTCTATCAATCCTTGTCGCGTTGTCCGTTCCGATTCAAACGCTCCTCATCACGTTTGGTATAATCGGACTAGCATTTAGTATCGTCCTGTATGTGCGGAGCCAGACGTTCCGTGACACACGTTAAGGAATGAAAGGAGAACGGGTTTTGAAAGAGACACGCAAACAACAAGTCATTGAGATGTATCGTCAAGTCGACGAGCTCGACTTGTTGTTCACCAAATACTTTACCGACTTGAACGAGTTTGAACTCAGTTACCAGCAAGAACAGATGTTGCTGCTCTTCAAACGAAAAGACACATGGACGACGACCGAGATCGCGACGAAGATGAATATCTCGAAAAGTGCGGTCAGCCAAGTGTTGAAAGTGCTCGAACAACGCCAGTTCGTCCAAAAAGAGAAAAATCCGGACAACTTGCGTGAGAGCTTCATCCGGCTCGGTCCGGTCGGCCTCGACTACTCGAAACAAGTCGATCGAATCGAAGAACAGCTCGCCGAAGAGATGTTCTCCGTGCTCGAGGATGACGAGATGAAGATGATCAATCGCGCACTCGCGTTGATGATTCAGAAGTTCAAATAAAAATGCGTATCGTCCCGACTTGGGAGGATACGCATTTTTTATGAAATTTCGTCAACGACGCGCTCGGCTGACCGGAGCGCCCCTTCGATATGACCGCCGAACATGGAATCCGTCTCGGTCCCGGCGAGTGAGAGCCGTCCTTCCCAGTCCGCATCGAGTGCGATCGGCTGATAGACAGGGAAGTCGGTCAACGGCTGGGCATCTCGTAAACTTGCCGTGTCGCGATCACTCGACCAATCCACGTACAAGACGTCACGCGGCTCGCGTGCCTCTTCACCGAACAGTCGAACGAGTTGCTCGACGACGAGACGATTGAGCTCGTCCCGGTCTAGTGTGGCCCGCTCAGCAGGCGACAACCGGAAGAAACCGAACAGTGCCCCGTATCCTCCCGGAGCCGATGCGTCATGAATCTCCTGCAACACCCCGGACCAACTCATACCGAGACCCGATAAGCCGGCGTCTCGCCAAAATGGTCGGTCATACACGGCGACCACTTTCGCCTGCCCGGCCATCCACGTCGGTGTAGCCGACAGCTTCGCCTTCGTCGCTTCAGACAGTTCCGGTTGAAACGAGATGCGTGAGACGAGCCGAGGTGGGATGGCTAACATGACGTGTTGGAACGTTTTTGACGATCCTGTTTCGACCGTGACCGATACCCCGTCTTCTGTCTGGTGAATCGACGTGACGGTCGTCTCAAGTTCGATTGTCCCTTCTGGAAGTTCGGCAGCTAGCGCTATGGTCAGTGTCGCCATACCGCCTTCAAGTCGCATCGATAGAACGGTCTGCTCGGGTGGCAACGTATGGCGCTCGATCACGCCAGCTTGCCGCTCGAGCATCAAGTCGCCGGTCGTATGTTGTGGGAACACTTTCAGGCCGAGCCGGTCGACGAGTTGCGTGATCGTCTTCTCGGTGTCCGGCCAATACCACGTCGGACCGAGGTCGAAGCCGTTTTGGCTCAACACCCGTCCTCCGATGCGATCGCGTGCTTCAAACACGGTGACGTCATAACCTTTTTCGATGAGGAGCGAGGCGGCGTAAAGGCCGCTGACGCCGGCGCCGATGATGGCGATAGATCGATTCATTGAAATACACCTTCTTTATACGTGGTGCTCCCATTATACTGAAAAAGATACATCTATATGACTTGAGCGCACCGCTCAGGAAAGGAAGGTTCAAGTGCAGCGTTTGTTTTATTATCTCTATTTCCCGTTCATCTGGTTGATGCGTTTATTGTATCGATTTATCAAAACTGAATTGACGATGACATTTGCACTATTTATTATTATGACCCCGTTGATGGTTTTAATATTGGCTGACTTGCTTCCACTACCACTCTACTTGAAGATATTTGCTTCGTACTACGTCTCAATAGGAATGTATACATCGTTTCATTATTTCGATTCAGACGTCAAACGGAGACGGACAAAACCGGGGTATATTTCGCTCGATGAAATCAAATAACGCAGCAAAACGTCTTCTGTTCAATTAAGTAAAACGTTCTTGTTGCATCATTTATTTAAAATTCTCGCACTCAAGCAATGTCTTTCAGACCGGCTTATCCTTGGTAATGGAATGGAATCGATTTGTTCCAACCAACTCGATACCCGAAACGCCAACCGATATGTTTCAATCGGTCTATCCAGTCGTCACCTCGACCTGTGAACGGTATAACGGCTCGAACTTGATGGAGTTCAATTCGATGAATCACATGTTGATATTCTGGCATTCGTGTCGGCATTGCATGAGCATAGCACCAGTCTTTATCAAATATTTTCTCCCACGCTTTCTTTTTTTCCGCGAGAGTAAGCTCTACACCCGAGTCATAATCCTCAACTCTATCGTGAAGCGAACCTTGCATTGTGACGACGTCCCAGTATAACGCTTCTGAAGACAACACGTGCTCGTCTGGTAACTCGACAGTCAGAACAACGCCTTGCTCTCCAGGATTGACGTATCCATCTAAAGTACCTTCAGGAAACACATCCCAACACCATATTGGATAGTTGCCATTTAAAGAAATTCCGATTCGTCGTTCGTACTGATCGACCATCCAACCGTATGCTGGTTCGAACATTTCTGAAACACCATCTTTAAACATCACATAATCTGAATTAGCCGCTAAATAGCCGCGTTCCAATGCGACTTTCCATGCGCCCTCATGCTGACATGTATAATAAATCCCCATTATTCTCAAATCCTTCTTGTGTCATCTATTACTCAACTATATAAAAAACATTTATCGAAGACGTTTGCAAAATTTTCATATGTTCTCTACTCACTCGATCGGTTTAAACGGCACCGGTGACGACAAATTGATGAGTGATGACGGCTGCCCGTACGCCATCGATTCATCGATGAACGTCTCGAGCGTGCGCACGTTTTCCGTCACGACTTTGACCAAGTAGCTGTATTGTCCGGCGAGACGATTCAGACGAAAGCAGTACAGGCCTTGTAACGGGCCGTACTGCTTTTTTCTTGATGTTAATACCGTCTCATCAAAATAGTTCCTGTAACGTTATTCACCAGTTTCTTCTTTATAGCCACTAATTAAAAATGGAATCTTTAAGTTCGCAAGTTTCATTAAGAAATCTGGTTCAAACTCTAGTTTCACATCAACGTGATAGACGACACCTAAATCTATATAGATATTATCGGCTCCACAAGAACGAAGGGTATCGATATGTTCCGTAAGGGTGTCCACCATCCAAAAGAGACCTATATACGGATTTTTCATTTGTTGAAATTCCAGTGGTGGTTCAAACGACGCATCGCCGTGCGTAGCAATCCGTTTTCCTATGCGCTCCATCTCCCCGACTTCGGTCTGGGTATAAAATTGAATGCCTGTTTTTTCTGATGCGACGCGAGGTGAGAAATTCTTTCCGATTAAATGGCAAGGAATCATAAATTGATCGGATGGGATATTCATTACGAGCTCCCCACTCATTTTTGCGGACTCGGATACTTCAACGCGTTTTTCTCAAGCTTCTCTTCAATTGCCTGGGACACATCGATTCCTGCCGCATGCGCGAACGTCAACGCGTAGATGAGGACATCCGCGAGCTCTTCTTTCATCTCGACTTGTTTCGTCTCGAGTGCTTCTTCGCTCGACACCCATTGGAACAACTCCAACAGTTCGCTCGCTTCGAGCGATAACGATAACGCTAAGTCTTTCGGGTTATGGTGGAACGCCCAATCGCGCTCATCGCGAAATTCGATTACTTTATCCATCAATCGTTGTACTTCGTTCATGTCTGTACCTTCTCTCTTTGAATGTGTAGCAATCTCTCTCTGAGTACTTCGTCGCTCGCATACAAATAAAGTCCTCGGACGCCCCGCTTCATCAACACATTGATGGAGTTCAGCACGATTTGTTCTTTTGCTAATTCGACGTTCTCGACTCCTTTAATCCCAGCATAGGCACCCGTATCTTTATAAAGATTCGTGTCGATCACCAAGCAATCCTTCGTTTCATCGTACGTCACCGAAGGACCTAACACGACGCCGACTTAGTTCAAATCAAAACCTTGAATAATCGTTCCACCTACTATACCGAATTTCTATAGATTAAGGAGATAAAATAACGGGCAAGGTTCAAATGAAAAAATAAAGTTGTAAAACAAAAAAAGCTCCGCCAAAACCGACAGAGCTTCACGAATTCATCAAATTAATATTAGGCATCAATTAACAATGAATAGTCTTCTTTTGTATGAATGACAACCTCATGCAACGCTCGAGTCAATGACACGTATAATCGTCTAGCCTCTTGTGGAGTCTGTCGATAGTTCTCCTCGTCGACATCCATCAATAAGACGGCATCGAATTCCATTCCACGTAAGTAATCGATTGTAGAGACAGCAATCCCATCGCCTACTTTTGTCGTCTCAGACTGAATGAGTTGTGTTGGTACCGTTAATTTCGAGTGTAAAAACATAGCTCGTTCCATCGTCGGAGCAATGATACAAATTGAATACTGTTCTGTCTCCCATCTTTCCAATACATCTTTTAACTCACGACTCTTCTTCGTTCTTAAATATTCAATTGGTTCTCCTTTTCGTTCGAACGGGTCAATCCAACTCGTGTCGTGATCCGCATCGTATAATATCTTTTTAGCTAAATCAACAATCGGCTTCGCCGTCCGGAATGTTTTTGTTAAGTACTCGATTTCCCAATTCGAAGTCACATCCGAAACAATCGGGTCCCACGATTCCATCTCAAGCGATCGATAGCTTTGGAGCGTGTCACCAAACACCGTCATCCCGTGACACAACTTTTCGAGCACAAAGATATCGAGCGGTCGAAGCGTCTGCCCCTCATCGACAAAGAGATGACTCCATTTGTCCGGATATCCATTCGTTTCGTAATGAAGGTAGGTCCAGAAAAAGCGGTCGAGTTCAGTCGGTCGCTTTAACTTATGCCACATTTCCAACAGTTCTTCTGGCTGCGTCTTTTTGAGATAAAAGAGGCGGCCTGGTTGCTTCATGATCGACCAAATCGTAGCCGCCTCAAGTTTCGTCGTCTTCTTCCAAAAGTCGATCAGCTGTAGACGTTCTCGTTTTTCACGATCAAGACGCTTATCCATGCTTTCACGCATCAATTTTTCCAAATCTCGGGCTTTCACCGCATTTAATTCTGATGCCCAACGCTTTAAGCCATCAATGAGGTCTTTTTGATATTGTTCTTTATTCAAAATGGACAGTCGTTCCGATTCACTGCGAATCATTTGTAAAATCCGTTCCGTTTGTGCGCGTCCAGGATGCTCTTGAGCGAACCAGATGGCCAATGCCCGTTCATGAATCTCTTCTAGAGCTTTAATCGGCTCGTGTCGTCTAAGCAACACAGCGACATCTTCGTACCATTCATCGATTGCCGCTTCAGCCCATTCGAATAAATCTCGCTCTTGATATAACGGAAGAAGTTCATGAACGACACTCGCCGAAAAATCTTTTGATGACCCCGTCTTTAACCATTCATCAAATGCCATCGTCGACACCGATTGAATTTGTAAGTGTTCCGCGTCCTTCAACAGTTGATGAATCGTCGCCTCATTAGGAGCTAAATAGAGCATCTTCCGACGTTCATCTTGATACTGTAAGTAAGACATCCGGTGCAACGCCGTCAACGATTTCCCGGTCCCGGCCGCCCCTTGGACAATCATATATGTATTGGCCGGTGCTTGGATGATATGGTTTTGTTCGGCTTGGCGCGTCGCGATGAACCCGTCGATCGAGCGATCTTTTTGTTTCTTTGTCAGTTCCCGCTCCATGAAGTTCTCTTGTGGCACATCTGTTACAGGCGAAGGCTTTTTAAACGTCGCCTTGATTTGATCCGTAAACCGTTTCGTCAGTGACGCAGGACGTCGTTTTGTGTCACGACGATGACTCGCCTGCACGACGCGTCGTTGTTTCCGGTCAAGTTCGAGCTGCGTCATCCCGATGATGTCACCGCCTGGCATCTCAATCGTCTCCCCGTTGAACATGGAAGCACGCATCGCCATTTCACTCCGCCAATCAAGGACGAGTGGAATCTCAGGCGAGCTCGGATGGGCCACCCCGAATTTACCAACCGGATACGTCTCTTCTTCGCCTTCGTCCTCAACCACAAATGTGAAAGAATACAGCTCGTTCAAAGCGTCTTCGTACCTTTGGCGTTCCTGCGCACTTTCTGACTGCCTTGAATGCCCACGCATGTCAATCATTTCATAGTCGCTTGATTCTAGGCCTGGTTTTTCTCCAGTAATTCCCCCTGTCAAGTGGGATTCAATGACTGTACAGAAATCAGTTAATCTTTCTTGTTCTTGCTCTAATACTGCTTTCACACCCCGTAACCTCCTACATCACCTATTAATCTTCCTTCGTCATTCCAACACGATACGAGGCCAGTTCACCTTTTCTTCTCCAAAATAACGCTGTAAATACTGTAAGTCGCTCGTATACACTAAATACGCATGCTTTTGACGCCTGTGTAACCTAGAGATTCCATGAAGTAAATCAACGGTTCTTTGTAAACCTAATTTCGGCACACACTGTTGCGTCAATATTTCTCGTCGCTTTCTCATCGAGATCGATGTTACTTTAATGTATCCATACACGGCTAAGTCGCTCTTCTCATTTAATTGAAGATGCTTATTCTGTCTAAAGAACGTAGATTGTATCGTTTGATCAATCTTTGTTGCTTCTTGTGGTGTGAGTTGTAGATAACTCAGCACCTTTTCTAACGCATGAGGATTGAATCGTTTCCCGTCCCAGTCCTTCAAAAGCATTCCATATGGAGTAACCACACGATAGGGTAATTTCAGACCTAGCATCCTGCCAAAGAAGGCAATCGCGTCTTGCTCTGCATCAATACGACTACTTTTCCCGAACTCTATTTCGAATTCTTGCTTAGAAAAATATGAAAAGTAAAAGCGAATGATTCTAAAATGAACGATTGGGTTTGTTTCCTTATGTGGGTTTGGCAAATTTCGCAACACTTCTAAGTTTTCTATCATCCATGCCTTAAAATCTAAATCATCGGAGAAATGGATTGTTTGTAAAAATTTCAAGAGTCGATTGATTCGATTATTCATTCTGTTTAGCATTTTACGCTTACTTAGCAGACTGTTTAAATCTTTCTTTATTGCGTCAAATCGATTCGTATCCGCAAAAGATTTTTCTAACTCTTCCATATGAATCTCAAACGATTGCATATACGTATTACTTTCTACTATTTGTGGAATCTGCTCTTTGGCTTTGTAGTTGTCGTTTTGAAAAGAAACTTTATAGAATGTCCCATATTTCGATTCGGAAATACCAAATTTCATCTTTTTCTTCATTTCATCAGGATTAAACCGCACTTCCATTTCAATGAATCGGTCCTTATGAGAAATCAAAACTTGAAGCATATCCGAACGATGCAATGTCACCGTTCCAAGAGTGGCGATATGAAATAGTTCATCATTTATAACCCTACCGACAGTCGTATTTTTGAAAGCAACTGTAATCGTCCCAATTCCAATATTCACTGCTAATTGATTTTCCACATAATGAATCGGTATTTTTCGGACAGTAGAATTTTTATACTTAGCCACTATTCGTACGCTCCTCAATTAATCAAATTTCGCTAAAACTCCTCTAGTTACACTTTCATATTCATTTCTTTTAAAGGCTATTTGTCGTTTTATATACTTTTGCAATTCGGGATCGCAACAATATACATAACAGCCATTCATCCCACGAGTCATTAGCGTTTTATACGTATTTTTGACGAGTTGTTCAAGAGCATCCACTTCATTCTTTTTCGGCTTTGCAGGTCTTGCTCCACTATCTTTGAACTCTTCCCGTCGCACAATCAATTGTCTTGATTGCGGATCATACCCTAAATCAGGACCAATGATAACACCTGCGTATGTCATTTCTAATCCTTGTACCGTATGAATGCATCCGATTTGTTCTCGTCCGTCTGGATGAATGGCCCAGTCCAAACGTTTCGCATCATTCCAAGGCATTGCAAAATCATGTTCAGAAATCTGTACGTCTGGAACGAGTAGTCCGTCTAATCGTTCTTTCGTCCAACTCCATGCATACCCTGCAGTAACACGACCGTCACGTTTCGATACAACCTCGTCAATCAGTTGTTGTGGCGAATCCATTACTTGAACATCGTATGATCCATCCAATTCCGTCGTTTCTTCATCATTAAAAAATCCATTCAACCATTCGATGTAATTACCTGACCCACCACATCGAAATTGAGAATCTAGTGTTAATTCGTGAATAACAGCTTTTTGTTTCTTAGCTTCTTCTTTAATTAAAGCGTATGAACCAATGTCTTTCTTTGAAATCATTTGCTCATCATCAATGAAAAACACACTCATTTTAGCACTCCGGATAATTTGAGTTACTTGATTCTCCCCTTCAATTTTTCGTTGCATATGTCCATGATTTTTTAAACGATGCGCCTCATCACAAACTAATACGTCAATTTTATTCGCTTGAGTATCTACATAAGAACCAGAACCTTTGAACATATCTCGAATTTCAATCATACTTTTTTGTCCTACTAATTTTTTCCGTAAAACTTCTCGGAAAGCTGCATTTGGCGTAATATACTCGACTAATGCCTGTTCATTCACTAGTGCCTTTAGAGCATTTAAACCGATTACGGATTTACCGGTTCCCGGTCCTCCCTTAATTAATACAACGTGCTTCTCGTTCGTATGTAACACGTGCTCAGTATAAATCGTCAAAATCTGTTCGTAGGCTACTTTTTGTTCATCTAGTAATATGAACTCTTCGTTCCCTTCAAACATCAAATTTAACGTTTCTACTAATTTTTTTGAAGGTCTCAATTTTCCTGTCTCAATTTCTCTAGCAATCTCTGCGCCCTGACCGGCTCCTACTCGCTTTGTTACGTAATCGGTTAAACGAAGATCATCCATTTTGAAATAAACTGGTGCCTCCTTGTAATAATGACTGTATCTGTCATTCAATAAGGGCTCATCTTCATTTTTTCTTGACCTAATGTAATTATGTAAGTAAGCACATGAATCAAGCGTTATATCCGATTCAGTCGGATCTACTGATTCGAGATAATTTTCTAAGTACCGTCGATACGATAACGCTTGATAAGAAGGATGAACAGTCGATTTTATTCCTCCTCGAAATGCTGTTTGAACAATTCCATCTCCGTCAGCAATCTCCGCCTTCGTCCATTGTTTTAGTTCTACAATAATTGCATTCTTCTGACCATCTTGATTTTTCCCCGCAATAATGAAGTCAATTCGTTTTTGAGTTGACGGCAAATTAAACTCAAGAAGAATATTTACGTCATCCGGTATCAAGTCTCCTCTAATGACTCGCATCATCTCTGAAAGAGAGTTTTCCCACGAGGTAATTTCGGAAGCACTTACGCGTCGATTCATCTTCTCTTCAATATTCTTACTGAGGATATAACTAATTTCTTTCTCTAAAATATGTTCAACAAAGATACTTTTGGGTTCGTTGTAAATAATCATAGTTTACTCCTTCTTCATTTTTAGAGTGGATACCATATTTCCAATCAACGCCTCCTGATACCCCGCTCTCCTTCTCACTTTCATCTCTTCCACCACGTCTTCCAACTCAACAGCGGTCACCCGAGTCAACTTCACCAATCGCTCTGCGGACAACTCAACGCTCGGCTCAGACGCCACATAACTCTCCAAGTCCATGCACCAGTAATCCAACTTATCCCCGTAACGTTCTTTCAACCGTACCGCCATCTGCAAGCCTTCCGGATCAAAATCTCCGGCATACTTCAACTGGCAACCTGAAGAGACAAGTGCGTCCAACAACCGATAGGCCGCGAGTTTGAACTGTCCGTGGGTACAAACGAGCGGTGCATCCGGCACATCATCGAGTAAACTTGAGAACACTCCTGAGTTCTCAACAATCCACACCGTTTTCCCATGACTTGGATAAATCCGGTCAACGTTCAACAACTCCCGCATCGGTACGTTCAAGACACTGTGGGTCGCTCGTGCCCCTTGCCACATCGCATGTTCTACACCCTTACTGTCGGCCGATAAATTTGCACACGACACATAGTTCGTGATGTCGTCCCGAAGTAGTTTGTACTCAAGCAACAGTTCGTTCACCCGCTCCGTGTCGCTCGGTGGTGGACCACCTTGCCCACGTTTGACGTGCAGTGCGTGAATCAACAATCGCCCTAAATCGTTTGTCCGGTCGAACGCATGTGGATTCCCGACGATGCGTTGCCCAAACACCGGCAGCCGCTCGTAATCGAGCGGCAACCCGTCTAGTGCTTGCGTCAGGTGTCTACAGGACACCTCAAACTCATCCGTTCCAAGCATCCGATTGATCCAATGCGTATCGGCTGACTTTTGTTCGATGTGGATGAACCAATAGCCAAGCTGCGGGTACGTCAGCGCGAGCTCACGAAAACGTTCCGCTCTCTGTCCTTCGAGTTGGACAAGGGCTTCTTGTTTCGTTACGAGCGTCTCCCCGAAATACGCCTCGAGTAACTCGAGTAACGTCACCCCTTCAAACTTTGTCGTCTGCAGTTTTTTCTCGAACGCTCGAAGCGTCACCGTTTTCTTCAACCGGATCGTCGCAACGTCGTCTCCGAAGAAGCGGGCGATGGCTTCGAGTTCGTTGGCTTTAAACGATTGTATCGAAACCGATCCACCTATTTTCCCGAGCGAGGCATACTTGTTTCGGAACTGTTCAAACAGACGCAAGAATCCTGTCGATGTTTTAAAATAGTGTGCGGCTTCTTCGACTAGCATCTTCATTGGAGTGTCTCTTCTCTCGCGTGCCGTTTCTCCCCGTCCCACACGTAATGGAGGACGGTGACATAGTCCGCGTTTTTCGGGCGCAACAGCTCACAAATCGACAGCGACGAAATCGTATCGTAATCGCCCCACAGAATTTGTGAGTTCATGATGTAATCAAAGCCGAGCTGCTCAACAATCTCGAACATCTCACGGATGTTGTTCTCATCGACCCCGGCGAACGCCTCGTCGAGCGAAATGATATACGGCGCTATATCAGCCGCCTCTTGATAACGCGAGTAACACGCTGTGAAGAGAGGGATGTACATCGCCATCGCTTTCTCCCCGCCGCTGAACTTAAAGAAGTTGTTATTTGTTAGTTCACGCTTCGGTTCATTCGTCCGCTCGAAGTACAATACGAACGAGAACCATTTCCGATAATCGAGCACTTCACGAAGCACTTGCAGGAGCGTCTGTCCATCCCCGTCTTCTTTGATCATCTGCTTCGCTTTACTCAGTTTCGACCGGAAATGGGTCGTGATCCGCTCGAAGTCCTCGTCTTTCAACAGCTTCGCATCTTGTTTCAAAATATGGACCAAATCTTTCGTGTCGAGTTCTTCCTCACTCTCTGCCGTACGTGGCCACCATTTGATTGAGAACGTAAGGCCTGACGACGTGTTCCGACTCTCCATCAACGCGTTCATTTTCCCCGTCCATTCTTCGGCGCGACGGATCCGAGAGCGGAGCTTTGTCCCGACCGATTTGAACAGGATTTCTTCATACAGTTCTTTATCGTTCTCATTCAAAATGCTCTCTTGGCGTGCGAATTCCTCCTCGACCGTTCGCTTGACCGCCTGCGGGCTCGCTTGTTGGCCACGCAAGTCGAGCGAGATGATACGTCGGGCTGTTTTCTGTTGCCACGTTTCGACTTCTCGTCTGAAGCGGTCGTCAACGCCCTGCATCCACACTTCAAGTGGTAGCTCCTCGGTGAAGTTTCTCATTCGGTATTCCATCAAATCATTTTGTTGATCGATGAACGCTTTCGATAAAAGTTCGTCGGCTTTTGATGCGCTACTCGTAAGTCGTTTGCCATACTCTGCTTCAATCGAACGGGACAACGATTCGGGATCATCCCCGTCCACGTCGAGTGAGACAATTCCTCGTTTCCATTCCGCTTTGAGAGCCGTCTCCCACGCTTGCCGCATCTGTTTCGACAGCGTATGGTTATGCTGTTTCTCGTCTAGTTTATTGGCGTCCGCATCAAGTTGCGCTTGTCGAGTCGCGACGAGCTGTAGTGACTGGCTCCGTTCACGTTCAATTCTTGCCAACTCCGCTTGAACGTCTTGGATTTGTTGACGGATATCGTCGGCGCCTTCTTTCGCCAGTTGGTCCTCGATTTGAGCGATATTTTTTTGAACCCGTTCCATCCCGTCCTCGAGCTCGTTCAGTGCACCCATCAGTTCGATGATGTCTTCCTCTGCTTCCTCGATGGTCGCCTCGATCGTTGCGAGCCGTTTGTTCGACGCGACCGCATTGTCGTGCTCCCGATGCGTCTCGAGTAATAAATCTTTATAATTCACCATCGCCCGCTTCGCTTGCTCAAACACGGATTGCGTCTTTTCTAGTTCGAACGGCTCGGCCAATGTATATACTTCACGCTTCAACACGTTGAAACGCTCACTCGTCTGTTTCAACATGTCTTCAATCTGCCGGCAACGTCGCTCCAGGCTCTCGATCTCAAATCCGACCTTTTGAATCTCTTGATGGCTCATCCGCAGATCGCGGTCGGACGGAAACACGTTCCATGCCGCGTCGGCCAACTCGATTTGTTGGCGCAACTCCGCTTGCTCACCACGTAACGTCACGCGCTCGAGTTGAAGTTGTTCAATCTCATGCTTTAACTGTTCAATCTTCTCGTCCCGATAACGTTTCCGGGCAACGCGTCCGAGGAAACGGACGTGTTCGACCGGCACCGCATGTCCTTTCAATTGTCCGAGTCGATACGTCCCGTCTTCTCGGATCGACGTCTCACCGTCGCCAATGAGGACGCTGCGAAGCACGTCGTCGATCCGGTCTGAAGCAATCCCCGTATCCCCCGGGCTCGGCTTCAAATAATCGGCTAACGTGTGTGCCATCATCTGTGGCGCCGGCAACAAGACCCGGTCGTATGTGACATCCGCCTCGGTGATGAGGGCGTCTAACATCCCGCTGTCAATCAACGCCGCTTCGATCCGTTTTTGAATGTCTACATCCACCCCATCCACGAACTCGACGAGCGCATATAGTGGCGCGAAGACGACGCCGTCGGCCCGCATCTGGTCACGGTATGCTTTCGTCATCGGATTGATGGCTGGTTCGGGATCAGTCTTCGCTTTCCATTCAGAAAGCGTCGTCTCGACGGCTTGAATGTTTGTATTAATCGCCTGTTCGGCCGCTTTCTTCAAAGCAACTTTTTCACGCAGTCGGTTCTGATAACGGACCACATGTGGTTGAACGAGACGCAACGCATCCTCATACGTCGACGGGTCATAGTCGTTTCGAAGCGTGCGCTCGATGTGCCCGATCGTCTCTCCTTCGACGTCAAACTCAGGATGCTCCTCGGTCCAGCGATACACGTCTGCGAGATGACGCTCGAGGTCTTGTTCGAACGTCTTCTTCCAATCATTCTGTTCGTGCTTTTTCTGATCACGCGCTTGTTGCTCGTCGGCGAGTTGCTTGTTTTCCGTTTGGAGCTTCTGCTTCGTCTCTTCGAGCGCCCGCATCCCTTCTGCTACTTTGCTGAGGCGGTCCGTATGTTCGAACACTTCTTGTTTCCACGTCAGGAAGTCGAAGTCTTGATTCAAGCGTCGATAGTCGGAGACGTTCAACTCATGACGGTCGAACGCCGCCTGTTCCGCGTCGTACTCCATATCCTCGATCAGTCCGTCAATCGTTTGACGCGTGGCGCGATGGACCAACTGCTCTTCGTCTTGGCACTGTTTCGTATCATAGATTTTTTGAGCGGTCTTCGTTCGCCGCTCGTCTTGACGTTGATAATCAGCCGTGATGCGCTGTAACGTCTTCCCTTCTTTCTTCAACTCGTCTTCTAAGTTCCAAACTTTGTGGGACGCCAAACGTTGGCGCTGACGTTCGGCCGTCGCTTTGTCTTGCTCGAGTTGTTGAATCGATTGTTGCAACGTCTCGACCTCACGCGCCCTTGAGGCTTGGAGTTCACGTAAATCATGGAGTTCTTGTGTTTCTGTCGTCTCTCGTTCGGTCGCTGTCCGGTACTCGACGGCGAGGTCGGCCACGTGACGCTCGTTGTACGCATCGTACGTTCGACTCAACTTCTGCAACGCGATGAGCTCACGTTCGAGCTGCTCGAGTTGTTGCTTCGTCTGGTCCATCTGTTCGATTGTGTCGGACAAGTGGCGTAAGTCGTCATCTGACAACGGCGGCAACGCCGCCTCGAGAATCTCGTAGATGACGGTCGGGCGGAAGTCTTTCGACAGTTTCGGGCTCCGCAACTGGATGAGCAGCTTGATCAACTCTTCATAGGCGTCGATCGACTCAAAGCCGAAGACGTGTTTGTTGACGAGTTGCATATAGTCACCTTGCGTCGTCACGACTTTTCCGCCTTCCCCGATAACCCGTTCGAGTTCGACCCGCGAGTACGGGATCTTACTCGTCTGCGTCCCTTGGCGGTCGAGTTTATACAACTCGATATCGATGTTGATACGGCGATTGTCCGTGATGACAAACCCCCAGAATTTGAGTGGCTTCCCACGCTTTGCTTGGAGCCCGATCCCTGTCGTCACGTATTGATTCGTCTCGGCCTTCTTGTATTCGATGAACAAGTAGCCCGTCCGCTCTTCCCGGTCGACGACTTCTTTTTCACCGAGTAAGTAGTCTTCCATCTTGCGCGCTCTCGAACCGAACGGATCGAGCCGGTCCGGTGACTTCTTCCCGTCGAGTAACACGGGCAGGAAGCTCTGCATCGTCACGGATTTCCCTGACCCGTTACTGCCTCGAAGCAACAACTTCCCATCCGAGAAATCGAACGTCTCTTCTGTGTAATACCAAAAATTGAGCAAGCCTGCCCGATTCATTTGCCAGCGATTTTGCGCCCTCATTTGTTCGCCAACTCCTCTACGAATTTTTCTGGATAATACCCGACGGTGCGACCGAACCCGGACTGGATGACAAGGATCCCTGAATCGGTCTCCACGTATCCGAACTCCCATTCACGTAGGAGCGAAACGAGTTCTGCTGCTACTTTTTTCGGTGTATCTTCCCGGTACTGTTTCGCCCAGCCCGGTCCCCACTCAAGCTGGACCGCCTCAACGATTCGTTCAAATTCAAGCAACGTGATCCGGATCTCGCCCATCTCATTGATCGGTAGTTCACGTTTCCTGATATGGTCTGCCACATGCAAGGCGGCACCCGTGATCCCTTTTTGGTTTGGGAACAACGTGTAGCGTTGTTTTTGCTCGGGCAAGACGAGCATGGCCGCATTTTTGAATACTTCTAACCGGAACGGGGTGAACTTCTCGAACTCTTCCCCGAGCCGATTCCTGAAATTGCGGATATAGGCGAAGTCCGGGTCGTCTTTCGATTCTCGGTACACGATTGGAGAGAACATGAGCTTGCGGTACACTCGTTTCCGGCGCTCATCTTCTTTTTGACGACTCCACTCACTCGTTAAGATGTCTTGAATCGTCTCGTAGTTGAACAAGTCATCTGGATAAGACCGCATGAAGTAGCGTGCGTGGACGCTCACTTCATACAACACTTCTTCCGTCTCGCTCGTCGCGAACAAGTCGACATCCCCATCGACCGCTCGAATCAACTTCAGCTCATCGAGTTGTTTGAGCGCGCGGACGAGTGATTTGCGATGACGGTAGTTCGTCCAGTCGAGAGGCAAGTCGCCCGGGTACATCTCTTGAACGTCCTCCGTGATATGGGACAGCAAGAACTGCTCATCGACCGACTTGCTCTCCGTAAATGCTAGCGCACAACAGAAAATGGCGTAATCCATCGGTTCGGTGAACGCCTGGATGCCCATCCATGGCTTCGGGTCGACCGGGAGCTTCTCGAGTTTGATGAAATGTTGATGCACGATCAAATCGAAGCCGAACTTCTCTGTCACGTAACGCTTCAACTGATGTTCACGTTCACGGATTTTTTGGTAGACGAGCGGTTGCTCCGCCCGAAGCACCCAAAACTGTTCGAATAGAATCCCGAGCGCCTCAAGCATCCGTTCATCTACTTTTGCTTCCTCACTCATGACGTCACCTCCTCATCGATAAAGTGATACTCCACGTTCGGCATCTCAAGTGATCCGTCGGTCGCTCGCAGGATGACACGCTCTTCCTCGAGCGTCACCCGTACGCGTCGGCCATACTCCGTTTTGACGACCCGATCTTCCCGCACCATCGCTTTACCGAGCCACGACAATAACAGCTTCCGCACGTGCGGCTCGATGACCGGGAGCGCTTTGATCGAGATGACGCCCGCTTCGATGTATCGTTCGATCGCTTCTTTCTCTTCTTCAAGTTGCTTCAAATGAAGTTGGCGCATCTCCGCGATCTTCTCAGACCGGTCGATGATGGCACCGGCTTTGGTCGATTCTTTATATTTCGTCGTCCGTGGTTTCGTCTCGTGCCGCATCGGTGTCTCGTCCCAAATGTCGACGTACATGTCGTCGGTCGGGACTTCATCTCCGTACAAGTGTCGGGTGTGGAACACGCCGAACACGATCGAGGACAACTCATGGGCCGTTTCAATCGTATCGATCCCATCGAACCACTTTGCCAAATGTTCGTAATCACGGCGCCGGCTCCGGAACTGTTGATGCCGTTCGCTCATTCGTTGGACCATCCGGGTGATGCGGCGGATGGCTTCGTTCGTCCGTTCTTGCAGACGTTCAAACTCGCTCTCGCCATGCGTCGTCCCGAGGAACCACGCTCTCAAGTTACGCCATTTTTCGACTAAGTCGATCATCGGGTCCATGTCGTCTTCTTCGAACCGGAACGCCTGATGTTGGTGCCGGACAACTTGTTGGAAGAACGGCTCGAGCCGCTTCGTTGTAAGCGACGTCAGCAAATCCTGAATTTGCATCGCCGTCCTCTGCAAGGCGATAATGAAGTCGCGTAAATACGTCGTGAAGCGGTCCTTATAGACGAGGAACGCTTCCGTCTTCATCTTGTCAACGACTTTCTCACTATGGATGTAGGCGATATAGTCCGACGTGTTTTGCGTGATTTGGCGGAAGTAGAGCATTGCGTCTTCCCAAAGCTGGGCGCATTCAGCGTCGGACTGTCCGTTTGCTTTCTCGATGGCGTCGAGGACGTGATAGAGCCGCTCGAACTGCGTCTTCTCGAGTGAGCCGCCGAAACTGTCACCTAGTTGCTCGAGTTGGACCATCATCCGCTCGAACTCGACCGTGTATGGCGTACATTGATAACGGAAACTTTTCTTTTTGTATTCTTCAATCGTCTTCGCCTTCCGGTGTTCTTGACTCGCGATCAAATTGCCCCATTTGACGAGCGACTCCAAATCCTGATGCAACCCGTCCATCGTATATTCTTGAAATTCTATGTACTGACTTAAATACTCGTAAATCTCTTCCGGATATAAAAATTCACGCATCCGTTCATGTTGGATGTAGAAGTAACGTAAAATCGGACGGTAGCTCCACGCTTTTTCCGCCGTCAAATACGTGGCTTCTTTAATCTTCTTTTGTAGACCTGGTTGCATGCGGTTGCTCCTCTCAGCTTGTCTCCATGATTAAGCATAATACAGATCTGTGAGAGCGGAAATAGACAATTCCTATTTTTGGAAGGTCGTGAGTGATTTCGCAGAAAGTGTATTATTAATCATTTAATTAAACGATTAATAATACGCATTTTATGGTATAGTATATGTAACGTAAAACGTTGTGAAGGAGGCTCATGAAGATGGGAACACTAAAAGAAAAATCAGCTGTGACATTGACGGCTGACCAAATCATTCCAACGACAACTGTTGCCCGGTCTTTTAAAAAAGTTCGTGAAAAAGCACAAGCTGTCCCTTTGTTCGTGACAAATGCACAAGGGGAAATTGATACTGTGCTCGTTGGATTTAACCAATTTGAAGAAATGACTGAATTGATTCAGCAACAAGCTGCTCTTCTTGAAGAACTAGAACTACTCTCTCGTTTGAACGACGCCGCTCAACATCCAGATGAATTTGTAGATGCAGACGACGTATTCAAGGAATTAGGCATCGAGTAATATGTTCAAAGTCGAATTTCATAGAAAAGCCGTCAAAGAACTCAAAAAACTAGATGCACAGATTATCCGAATCATTAAACAGGACATCGATCAAAAATTGAAAATCGATCCCCTTGGTTACGGGGAACCACTCCGTGGCAAATTAACTGGGTGTTATAAATTAAAGTATAAATCTATGAACCTTCGTCTCGTTTATACCGTCAAACAAGATCAGTTGACGATTATGCAAATTACAGAAGAGGATGAACTTGAAGGTGTTGTTCGTATCTTGTCCATCGGAGAACGCACACGAGAAAAAGTATATAAAGAAGCAGAACTACGAAAAGCCCAAGAAGAATCCGACGTGTGATTCTTCCTGGGCTTTTTTTAATCAATGGATACGAATCACTTAAGCACTCAATCCATTATCTTCCATGATTTCTTTATACGCTTTTGTATCCACGTATATCTCATCCTTAAGCGGATTGAGCTTCAACTTGCGAATACGGTAAAACTGATAAGCGACTAATGCAATATTAGCTAACAAGGACACTAAACTGACGATGAAAAACGCTCTTGGGTCATGGGTCATGTGTCGAGGCTACAGGTGCAAGTCAATCTGCAAATGAAGGAACGGTCATAATAAACATAATCCATAGAGCTAGCGTATGAGCCCGATGTTGTAGCCACGCGCCTTTTTTGATGAAGAAGGAAGGAATCGTACAGGCTAGTAACAGCGCAAATCCAGCGTAAAACGAATGATCTGAAATACAGTTATAGACGTACGCGAAGTTCCATAAATCATATGCGATAATCCAAGGCCAAATCATATCTGGCCAAATCATATCTTTTGATTTGTCATTAGAAATTTTAACATAATTAAGCGAGAATTCTCCCACCTCTAAGCGTCTGGGGCGAAGCCCAGCGTAGGTGGGAGATGAATCGCCCGTACATAAACTTCTTGGCCACCCCTGTGACAGATATGACGAACAGAAGTTCGTGATTCCGTCAGATTTCCCTTCCCCCGTCGCGGGTATCGGATGAGGAAGGCGTTCATCACGATCATCGGCCGAGAGGAGGGGGAGACATGCTGAATGGCTACAAATACCGGCTCCACCCGACGTCGGAACAGGCCGATTTCCTGGTCAGGACGATCGGCTGTGCCCGGTTCATCTACAACAAGCTGCTCGAGGACCGCATCGCCATCCACGAGGAGGCGAAGGCTGAGACGGGCGCAGCGCTCGCTCTCCCGCAAGAAGCCCGGCAGCCGGAACCGCGAGAAGGCGCGGCTCCTATTGGCCAAAAAGCATGAAAAGGTACGGAACCGCCGACATGACTTCCTCCACAAGCTGTCGCGACGCATCGTCGACGAGAACCAAGTCGTCGTGGTCGAGACGCTGAAGCCGAGGGAGATGATGCAGGACCGCCGCCTGGCAAAATCGATCGGGGACGCCGGATGGGGCGAGTTCGTCCGCCAGCTCGCCTACAAATGCAGGTTCCACGGCCGCACACTGATCCAGGCCGACCCGTGGTTCGCCTCGACCCAGGTTTGTTCGGCCTGTGGCGAGAACGATGGCAAGAAGGACCTGCACGTCCGCGAGTGGACATGCGCCGTATGCGGCACGCACCATGACCGCGACGTCAACGCGAGCCTCAACCTGTTGGGTCTCGCCGACTGAAACACTCCAGGGCAGGGACTGCCCGACGAGCTTGGTCCACAACCGTGGCTGGTCAAAGCACGGTCTTCCCAAGAAGCTCCCACTTCAAGTTGCGAAGCAAATAAGTGGTGAGTAGTTCACTGCCGACCCATCCACAGATCGCAATGATATTTAGTAACCCCGCTATTCCATTCATAATATTCCATGGCCCTGACATTACCCAGAGGTTATCTATATATGCGCCATCCCAGGCACCATACATATAAACTTGAAAATCACGAATACATGCCTCTAAAATATTGAGCGCTAAAATTCCCGGTGGAAACCATAGGACCCACTTCTTCTTCGCGATCGACGGGTAATAACGAATGGCCATGAAGCCAAGACATCCCGCCAAAGCAGAATACGTTTTGACCCAGTTAAACCAAGTACCTGTTCCATACTCATTACCCGGGGCCGCTGTTGTTGGCCAAACAAAAATCGTTAATATTACAGGAAGGATTAGAAATAAGGCAATTCCACCCCATTTTGTAGTTCGGCTGAATTCATTAAAAGCCATTAGTGCAAACAGGACAAAGATCCATATTCCCCATCCCATAACGTCTGTTGATTCGTATAACAAACCCATGACGGCGCCTTCTGAAACTCTTTTAGTTTGCTCACTATTGAACAAGTATGTGTAACAAAAAACGACTTATGCCGACTTCAACCGTTTAAAACTATATTGTGCTTTGTTATTGTGCAACTGCCACATATGCCAGAATACATAAGGAACGATAATTACAAAGTTAATGATTCCCCATACGCTCAATACTTGTGGGTTAAACCATGAAGTGGAATCCATGACCTTTGGAAACACATCAAAACAAGCTCTTAACAATAAATGTGCCGCTAGCGTATATATACGAGCCGTAATGTATAATTCAGGACGTTTTTTCATAACCGGGTACAACTCGGCTGCTAATAAAATACATAAAGAACTAGCGAAGTACATTGGAGATTCGGCATACACAAAACAAGCGTTCCATGACGTATAAATGAAGTTCCAAGATCCTGTCGTATAGGCAACCAAATCTGCCGAAGAGTTTTTTAGGATTTTCCAGTATTTTGGTGCGAACGGAATTGTCACACATAGAAGGAATCCACAAGCGGCATTAAAATAGTTTTCAAGAGTTATGTCCTTAATCGTCGCTTCTGCAATGTTGAGGAACAGAATGGCGTAAAAGAACCACAAGAAATCATCTTTTTTCAGAAAGTCCCAGATAGGACCTTTCTTATCTTCCTGCACGGCAATTCTAGAAAATCCAACGATGATTGTCGGAATGATGACACTTAATATTTTTACCCAACGAAACCATCCGTCTACGTTTCCCATTAACCACAACGGAAACGTTAACAGGGAAGCGAGCCAAAAGTATGCAGAAAGCTTGTAGTGCTTACGAAAGAAGACAATTACACCTAACAGAAGCGCGAAATAGATTGGCATAGATATTACATGCGGCCAAATAACCATGTTTTCACCTCATTCTTGGATTTAACAAACCGAACGTTCGTTATGTTTTTAGTGTATACCCGGCAAATCGAATAGTCAATGTGAAATAATTCACAATAATGAATTTAAGTTATTTCTCTTGCTATGTTATTCTTAATTTTGTAAGGAGGATTCATTATGAAGGTAGATGGCAAATCAAGAATACTTGCTGCGGCAAGAACAGTAATCAGTCGGCACGGATCTAATCGGGCGACAGTAAGAGCGATTGCAGAGGAAGCTGGCATGAGCACAGGGGCAATTTATCATTATTACAAAAATAAAGATGACATTTTATATGATCTTCTAGATGAAAGTCTTTCCGATTCTACACGGATTGCAAAAGGAATTGCTAAGCAAGAGTTAGGAAAAGACAAGGTGAAGAAAGAAATTTTGCAAAAGACGGAAGAACGCTTTAAAAAAGATGCGGAAAATCGTCTGCAATACCATTTCGCACACGAAATACTATTAGGAAATCAGGAATTACAGCTAAAATTCAAACAAAAATATAAAGAATGGACTTTCCGCATTGAAGAAATCTTAATCAATGTATACGGACTTGAAGATACACGATTGAATCAAGCATTAACCTCATGGTTATTAGGGGCCATTGATGGCGTGATCCTCCAGTACCTTCTAGACGTTAACGATAACGATGTTGAAGATATGATGGAGGTTTTCGAATTGTTATTAGAAAAAGGACTACCACCATTTATTCAACTTCTTAACGATAAGTAAATGAAATGAGTTCGGTACGATACCGGGCTCATTTTTAAATTGTTCGACGATTTGTCAAATGAAGCGCAACACTTCCTCAGCTACATTAACCATATACTCCAGCTCTGCAGCAAAATAATAGGGATACCGTTTGAATTACGGCACCCCTGTTATTTCGTTCGATACACTTGGTCTAACACTTCGATGATTTCAGCCGACGTAATCGGCAATTTTAACGATTTAGGGTCGGTCGGTTCTTTACGATATAATGCCATAAACTGATTCATATCTTCTTGAATGCGGGGTGGCAACTCACATACTTCATTGCTGATGAGTAGGGATGCCAATCGCGTCACATCATTTTTATGTTTCTTAATATCCCGTGAAGATAAAGATGGATTGTGTCTCTTACGTTCAGTCAAATCGAGCCAAGCTTTTGCCTTGAAGGGAATCAAATAACGTTCAGATAATACGACGACACCATCAATCGTTTTACGTCCCTCTACGAGCATGTGATAATAGTCTTCGTCGAGCAAAATCGCAGATAAGCTTGAGACAGTATCGTTGATCGGTAGTGGTGTCAGATGATTGGGGGTATTTAATTCAAATGGAGATCGACTGAATAACTCAATCATATAAGGAAAATGATTAGTTTGTGGCTTATCAAAACGATAAAACTGCGGGGTACCTGTGCTTTTTGCAGTATGTTCATACTTTCCATCACGGATAAATGACCAAAACTGCTCTCCAAACTCTGGCGTCAACGCTTCAACTATCAACACCATGTCCAAATCTTTTGTCGCTCGGAACGAGGATCCGTCTTCTTCCGAGAAAATAACGTCACAGGCAGCACCACCAATTAGAACGTAGTGGTCTTTATACTCCTTGAAATATTGTTTGAACGTTTCTAATCCTTCCATCCCTGCAACACCCTTTCCATTAATCGCTCGATTTCAATTCCAATCCGAGGATCTTCTTTCTCATAATCAGACAACGATAAAATGACAGATAAAGGATCCATGTGTCGCCCTTCATTTAACTCTAAGCGATATTTCACAATCTGCACTACACATGCAGGATCTTCATCGGACCGGACCGTCTTCATTTCTTTCAATAAAAGTGCTTTTTCTTCTTCACGTGTGATCGCATAAATTGGATAGTCAGGTCCGTTTAACATCGTATACTCACTGAATGCGGATAAACCACTTGTCATGAGTGTATTGGGTTGAATCTTTTTCTCTAATCGATAGTCACGGACCACCGGGTTAAATAAATACGGATAAAATGTGTCCCAAAACGTGTGTGTGTCTTCTTTTCTAGAAAAAACTCGTTCTTTACCATCTCGATATACAAGTGGTGAATCAATTCCCTCTAACTCATCAAATATACGTGAAACCGTCATCTTAGAGACACCTAACTGAATCGCCACCTCAGCTAGAGTCAGTCTTGTCCAATTCTTATAAATACTGAGCAAGATAAAACGTTGAGTTTGAAGTGAAACCTTCGTCACTTCCGATAATTCACGGAGATGAGACTTGTGCAGTAGAATTCCCATAAACGGCATATAGATCTGTTGCTCATTCAGAATAAAAGGAATTCCTTTTGCTGTCATCTGGTTCACTTTATACGTAGACAACGTGTTAAAACCAAAAACAACTGGTGTATTCGTCATTTTGCTCAATTTTTTAAAATGTTTTTCAAGTGTTATGACACTCACATTTGTTCGAGGAAGTGCAAACAGAATAGATTGACCCTGAATGATCCATTGACGAAACTTATACGCATTGTTTATTGAAAGAGGCAATTGCAACTGCTTCTCTGTTTCTTTTACGTCGACATGCATCGTTTCTTCGACATAAGATTTCATCGGGGAATCCTCCTTAACATGTTTTTTTTAATCATAACATAATTTATGTTAAGGTTTAAAAATTTATGTTAAAGACAAAATAAAAACCACCCATCAGCTTTCGCTGATGAATGGTTCCGGTTAAAGCGTATGACTTACATCATTCCGCCCATTCCACCCATGCCGCCCATGTCAGGCATGCCGCCGCCAGCGCCTGCTGGTTCTGGCTTGTCTGCGATGACCGCTTCTGTAGTGAGGAACATGGCCGAGACTGACGCTGCGTTTTGAAGCGCTGAGCGCGTCACTTTCGCCGGATCGACGATACCGTATGCGATCATGTCGACGTACTCGCCAGTCGCGGCGTTGTAGCCGATACCGACCGATTCGTTCTTGAGCTTCTCGACGATGACCGAACCTTCTTCACCCGCGTTTTCCGCGATTTGACGGACCGGTGACTCAAGCGCACGGAGGACGAGTTTGACACCTGTCGCCTCATCCGCTGTCACTTCAGAAAGAAGTGCGCGAACCGCTGGGATGACGTTGATGTAGGCTGTACCGCCACCTGCGACGATGCCTTCTTCGACCGCTGCACGTGTCGCATTGAGCGCGTCTTCGATGCGAAGCTTGCGCTCTTTGAGTTCTGTTTCTGTCGCTGCGCCAACTTTGACGACGGCTACGCCGCCTGCGAGTTTCGCGAGACGCTCTTGAAGCTTCTCACGGTCGAAGTCAGACGATGTCTCTTCGATTTGGTTACGGATCGTTTGAACGCGCGATTTGATCGTCGCTTCATCGCCAGCACCTTCAACAATCGTTGTCGTGTCTTTCGTGACGACGACTTTCGATGCACGTCCGAGCTGTTGGAGTGACGCCGACTTGAGCTCGAGACCGAGGTCTTCTGTGATGACTTGGCCGCCTGTGAGCGTCGCAAGGTCTTCGAGCATCGCTTTACGACGGTCGCCGAATCCTGGTGCTTTGACCGCGACTGCGTTGAACGTACCACGGAGCTTGTTCAAGACGAGTGTCGCGAGCGCATCGCCTTCGATGTCTTCAGCGACGATCAAGATCGGTTTCCCTTGTTGCACGACTTGCTCGAGCACTGGGATGATCTCTTGGATGTTCGAGATCTTCTTATCTGTGATCAAGATGAACGGGTTGTCGAGTACCGCTTCCATCTTGTCTGAGTCTGAGATCATGTATGGTGATAAGTATCCGCGGTCGAACTGCATGCCTTCAACGACGTCGAGTTCCGTCGTGAAGCCGCGTGACTCTTCGATCGTGATGACGCCATCGTTGCCGACACGTTCCATCGCTTCAGCGATCAATTCGCCGACTTCTTCGTCAGCAGCTGAGATGGCCGCAACTTGCGCGATCGCTTCTTTCGACTCGATCGGTTTCGAGATGGCTTTGAGTTCTTCGAGCGCACGGCGAACCGCTTTGTCGATGCCTTTACGAAGGATCATCGGGTTCGCGCCCGCTGTTACGTTCTTCAGACCTTCACGGATCATCGCTTGAGCGAGGACTGTCGCTGTCGTCGTACCGTCCCCTGCGACTTCGTTCGTCTTCGACGCGACTTCCGCGACGAGCTTCGCGCCCATGTTTTCAAAGTGGTCTTCGAGTTCGATTTCTTTCGCGATCGTCACACCGTCATTCGTGATGAGTGGTGAGCCGAACTTCTTCTCAAGGACGACGTTACGTCCTTTCGGTCCGATCGTTACTTTTACCGCGTCAGCGAGTGCGTCGACGCCGCGAAGCATTGCGTGACGTGCGTCTTCTGAGAATTTGATTTCTTTTGCCATTGTTCATTTCCCCCTAAAAAAAGTTTTGAAGAATGGTGAGTCTTAGCCTACGATTGCTAGAATGTCGCTCTCACGAACGATTAAGTATTCTTTTCCATCATGCTTCACTTCGGTACCCGCGTATTTCGAGTAGATGACCAAATCATTTTCTTTGACGTCGAGAGCGATCCGCTCGCCTTGGTCTGTCACACGGCCTGTGCCGACTGCGAGGACCTTCCCTTGTTGCGGCTTTTCTTTCGCCGTGTCAGGAAGCACGATGCCTCCGATCGTCTTTTCTTCTTTCTCCACGACTTCGATGATAACGCGATCTCCTAGTGGTTTTAACATTGAAAAAACCTCCTCCGAATATGAATGATGTATCGTTGTATCGTAAGTTTTAGCACTCATCAAAATGGAGTGCTAACACTGTTTAGTGTAGTATGAGACGATGAAAAATGCAAGCGGGAACATCGGAAAATGCTTCCACTCGCGGTCAAGAGACCTTATTTGTTACAATGGTCAAAAGGAACGCTTAACTCTTGTGAATAAGGAAGTGTTGAATTGGCCACATTAAACTCAAACCAATCGATAAATACCCGGTTTTCGATGGCGCCTAACATTCGGATCCGGCACATCATCCCAATTCTCCTCTACGCGTTCGTGCAGTTCTTCCCGCTGCTCATTAGTGGAGTCCGTCCCGAGTGGATCACCCCGCTGTCGACCGGCCTTTGGTTCGCAATCGGCTTCAGTTTAACGATTGTCATCTCGTTCTTCTTGCTTTGGCCGGACTTGAAGCTGTATAAGCAACAAGGCATCCAGTCGAACTTGAACGACACGGTCAAATGGATCGGGCTCGGGATTTTGATGCAGTACGGGCTCGTCATCGTCGCCAACCTGATTGAGACCGCGATATCAGGTGATCTCGTAGGGTCACAAAACACCGAGCAAATCGCTGATATCGTCCGTCTCGTCCCAGTCATGACGCTCTCAGTCGTCTTGCTCGGACCGATCATGGAAGAGATTTTGTTCCGCCACATCCTGTTCGGGAACTTGAGCGCCCGCTTCGGGTTTTGGATCGCGTTTGCGGTCAGTTCACTCTTGTTCGCACTCATCCACGGCGACAACAAGATCCTTGTCTATGTGGCGATGAGCTTCGCCTTCACGGTCGCTTACGCTAAGACGCGTCGCTTGATCGTCCCGATCGCGATTCACGCGTTCAACAATGCGCTCGTCATGGTCGTACTATTTTTAATGTAGAAATGAGGTGGCACATATGCCGCGACACTTAAAAGTCATGTTTTTGTTCAGTCTCTCATTCGGGATTCTGTTTACGGTCCTCGCCTACTACTCGGTGCAGGAGTATGGCTTCAGCTTCTGGACGTACTTCATCATCGCCGTAGCCGCTTACGACTTCTTCAAGGTGTACCAAATCTTGACGCTCGCTCGGAAAGAGAAAAAAGACGGGTCAGACAAATCTGCATAACGAAAGCCCGGGCTTAGGAGCTCGGGCTTTTCTTCATGTAAACAATATTTGTCGTATCAATCATTTCATCGAGTATGGCGCGTCGAAGCAAAAGACCCCGTCGTACCATCACCAGTCCGACGATGACGTACAGCGTATCAAGTAACGGAACGGTCATCTCATCAAAGAACCAGACGACGACAAAAAATACGAAAATCGTCACGAACGAGAGCGACGACACCAACTTCGAATCGACCGTCCGTTGTAGCGATATGATTGTCTCGGCGTCGAGCCGTTCGAGTTGCTCATGATAATACGTGTGCACGACAACACCGAACGCTGTCCACGTGATCATGATGAACTCCCCATTCCACCATCCCAATACAAATACGATTGCGTTAAAGAGCAGAAACGCAAACAATATTTTTTCCCTCATTAAGTCCCTCCTCACGATACAGACGTCCTTCCGTTCTTCATTATAAAGTGAAATGAAATAAGAGCTTTCTTACAACTCGCACTCGATCTCACGATGGAGCGGCGTCGAATGTCCGCTTCAGCCTATTGTCGTACCCGTTCTGTCATCTCGTCTTTGTCACAGCTAGATGCCTTACCTCTCATCCTGCTCCTGTTCAACCGCTTGCTCATACATATGTATCTCATTCATCAAGAACAGTCCTTTTGTCGCAAACAAATACGTCAACGCGGTCAGTGCGAGCTGTTGTGTCGATTGCGTCACGCGCGTCGCACCAAACCCGATTAAGAAGATCACAATGAACACGATGATTGCGACAAGCCATGTCTTCTCACTCGAACGCCAAAACAAACGTTCTCTGATCGAGGTCGGATACTGCCCGACTTTTCGTCGGTGCCACCGATAAAACAGCACACTCGCGATGAGAAACAACAGATACGAGGACACACCGAATAGAACCGCTGCGGCCACTAAACCAACACTCACCGCTACTGCCATGTTACGTCCGCTCATCATTTCCCCTCCTCTGTTCAATCTATACGAAGAAAAATGATCAAAGTTTCATTCACTTTTGAAAAAGACGTCAATCTACGTTATATTTGATAGACGGACTATCAAATAAGGAGAGATACGATGAAGAAAGCACTTCTCGCGATGGTCGCTTCCCTATTTCTCGTCGCCTGTTCAAACGCAGACGACCTGTCAACATACGAAGAGTATAGCGTGCTCGAAGAGACGATTGATGTCGCACAATATGAACCGAAAGTCGAGACAGACAACGACGGCAACCGCGTCATTCTGTTCTATGAAGATGAACGTGTGGCGTATAAAAGCGTCTATATGAAAGACGAGCGTCATTTGAAAGTCATCAGCACAGGCGCTGAAGCCCCGCTCTATAACAATGTCCTCTGATCGACGCTCTCATTCGTGAGAGTGTCGTGTTTGTTTAGACTGTTAATTCGACGATTTATTCGTCCATCAGTCGATTTTTCAAGACATACTGGACGAGCTCATGTCGATGATTGAGTTGCAGCTTTTGCATGATTCGCCCTCGGTGATTCTCAACCGTCTTCGGACTGATGTTTAACCGCTCCCCAATCTCCGAAAGAGAGTAGCCAAGGGCAGTACAACGAGCGATCTCCTCTTCACGACGTGATAAAATCGATGCATCTTTCTTCTTGCTTTGCTGAATCATGCCACGAATAACCTCATCCTTCAAATAAGTACGATACACACGCCGTCCTTTTGCCACACTTCGGATTGCTTCCACCATTTCATCGGGATCCGTGTTTTTTGACAAAAATCCACGCACACCAATTTCTAACGCCCGCTTCACGTAAGCCTCCTCATCATGCATCGTCAACAGAATGATTTCTCCATCCGGATGTTCGTTCTGCAAAGCAGTAGCGGTCAAAAACCCATCCAACCCTGCAGGCATCGTAATATCCAGCAACGTGACGGTCGGCCTTTTTTGAATCGCCAATCGGATTGCTTCTGCCCCGTCTGCGGCTTCACCGACGACGTTGATCCCATGTGCAGTCTGTAACATTAACTTGAGCCCTCGTCGAACGAGCGCATGGTCATCTACGATTAACACCGTTATTGCTTCCATGACTCCTCCTTCTCCCTAGATTAACCGTTCCCGATGTAGGGAATTCCCCTCAACTTCTAACTATGATTCATTGATATAAAGCCATTCTTTGTCGTTTCCTTGTTTTTCATCAGTTGACTTCAGATACCCTAAATCGTATATTTCAGTTTATCAAAACCCACGTCAGTTAGCGATAAATTCTCTAACGACGGACAAGGAGATGTTTGTATGCGTAATCTATATGTACTCCCCCAAAAATTTTTGACACTCAGCGTCCCAATTGTCCTGTTTCTCGGCTTCACCATCGGTAGCCTCATCGATACGAGAGCGTTGCAGCCTTTTATTTTGATTGCGACCATCCTCATGATTTATGCGACGATGGTAGGTTTCAAATGGAGCGAGCTCACATCACGACGAGGGAATAACGTCGTCGGTTACTCCCTACTCTTAAACTTTATCGTAATCCCAGCCATCGCGTATGTCATCGGACACACGTTGCTAGTAGACGAGCCTCTCTTGTTTGCAGGTCTTGCCTTGTCGGCTCTATTACCCACAAGCGGAATGACGATTTCTTGGACGATGCTTCAAAAAGGCAACGTCTCTGTCGCCATCAAGCTGACGATTATCGGTCTTTTAGTCGGTTCCTTGTTAACCCCTTGGTACTTATATGGCATGGTCGGACAGCTCGTGGAGATCAATCTTCTTGCCACGTTTCAAACAATTGTTCTTATCATCCTCGTCCCGATGATTCTTGGTCAAGTCACTTATGTCTTGATTTTGCACTGGACCGATGAACAGACATTTAAACGCACAATTAAGCCGAATTTCGCCCCTCTCAGTGTATGGTCGATGTTATTTGTCGTATTTGCGAGCGTCAGTATGCGTGCCACAACGATTTTGGAAAATCCTGCTCTTTTAGTTCAGGCACTCGGCGCACTCATTCTATTCTACGGACTGAATTACGTGATCAGCACATGGGTCGCCGTGAAGCGATTGAGCCGAGCCGATGGCATCGCTCTCGTCAACGGGACCGTGTTACGAAATTTATCGATTTCAATCGGTCTCGCCGCAACCTCGTTCGGTGCGGAGGCGGCACTTCTCGTCACATTGGCTTTTATCGTTCAACAGCAATCCATTCCGCTTTACAGTTCCATCGCACTAAACAGATGGTTCAAAGATTCGACAGAAAAAAAGGAGATGATTTCCTGACCATTACTTCATTTAATCAAAGGTCAATCATTCGATTCTTGATTGCAAACTGCACGAGCTCGTGCCGATGTCGGATTTGAAGTTTGTTCATGACTCTCCCTTTGTGGTTCTCCACTGTTTTCGAGCTAATATTTAACTGCCTGCCAATCTCGATATTGCTGTATCCGAGAGACGAGAGCCGAACGATTTCTAGCTCTCGTCTCGTCAGAACAGATTGCTCTGATGACTTTGATTGGTTGAACATCTGCTTTAATACTTCTTCTGGGGCAAGTCCCCTATAAAAACGGTTCCCTTGATGGACTTGTCTGATTCCTTCTACAAGACGTCCCGGGTCACTGTTTTTTGACATATATCCGGGAACACCAAGCTCGATCGCACGTCTGATGTAGGCCTCTTCGTCGTGCATCGTCAAAAATATGACTTTCACTTCAGGTGCTTCCTCTTTTAGTGCCTGGAATACTAAAAATCCATCTAGTCCGCTACCCATTGTGATATCAAGAAGAACAATGTCGGGACTGAACTGAATTGCTGATTGAATCGCCTTCGTCCCGTCTTCTGCTTCTCCGACCACATCGATTTCTTCATACGACCGAAACATTAATCGGAGTCCTTTCCGGACGAGTTCATGGTCGTCCACAATCAACACTCTTATGCGATTCATAATGTACGCCTCTCGATCGGCACCGATACCGCAATCTCTGTTCCATGCCCTGGAATGCTCACTAATGTAAATGTGCCATTTAGCGCCTTTGAACGTTCTTCCATGTGACGCAGTCCTAGACCACTTATATACGCAGTATCTTTTGTATCGAAACCCTTACCATCATCTTTTACCAACAAATTAATCCATCCATCCTGTTCAAACACTTTGATTTCAACCGTCTTCGCATCCGCATATTTCACACAGTTCACAAGTGCTTCTTGCACGATTCGGTAAAGGTTAATCTCGATGATGTTATCGTAGCGTCGATTCGTAAAAGTTTGTAATCGAAAGTCTGTATACTTATATTGCGTCATAAAACTATCGACCAATACGTTCAAGGCAGATACAAGGCCAAATCGATCGATTTCAATCGGTCTCAGCTGGCGAGAATAATTTTTGACATTATCGATGAGGCGCGCCACCTCGTCAAGTACAGAGGCGATATAAGCACGTCGCTCAGGGTCTTGGACATCTGCCCGTAATGACCCCAAAGCTAATGAAATCGTGAATAATGACTGACCTACGCCGTCATGAAGTTCTTTCGCAAGACGCTCGTGCTCTTCCTCTCTTGCACGAATTAACTCCCTCATCATCCGCTCTCTCATTTCGTGTGCTTCGCGCTTTCTTCGCTCTGTCAAATCTCTCAAGACAAGTACATATGCCATCGTTCCAGTTAGAGGATCTTCTAAAATCTGAGCTGTACTCATTTCTACATCTAACATTTTCCCCGAATATATTGGCATCTCTGATGTCAGATATGGTGACTGTTTATGCTCCATCAGGTAACAGCGCTGTTCACCTGCCACCACTTCTCTATTTTGACAAAAAGAGCAATAAGGTACATCTTCTCCAACCACCCAGCCAGTGAGCATCGAGGCGGCTTCATTCATTTCTAAAATAATGCGACTAGCATCCATTACAATGATCCCATCTTTTATAACGTCAAATATTTGTCTCTCTAGTCTTTTCAATCTGTTATCACCGAACAAGAGGTGCTCCTCTCCACTCATGCTTTTCCACCTCGATTCATTCCCTTCACGTAAGTTTGGTCAAACAAGAACAAACGAAGCAACAAATATAAAGCAGGAACAAGTAAGGCGAGACCTGCGATAAATGCAATAATTAATGTGACCGCCATCGCTTCATTGACCACACCGTCTTGAATATTTATATATGGATACAAGATGTAAGGGAGATGCGTGGCTCCATATCCAAACCATGCCGCAGCATACTGTGCCATGACCGCTAAAAAACCAAGACCATACTTTTTTCTTGAAAAACTAAAATAAAGGGCGGCCAAGAAAAAGATGAAGCTCGCGAGAAATGCAATCCCATTCGTATCCATAATCTGTTCGAAGTGCCAAGGTGCATGGGACTTCAATCCGATGAACACAAAAACAGAAGCGATTATTGTCGGAATGCTCCAAAGTTTAGCCCAGCCACGCACTAAATTCTCCACTTCTACATTCTCTGCGCGATGCGCATAATAGAGTAAGAACATAGAGCTGATGTAAAGAACCGATACAACGGCCATTAAAACGACAGACCAAGAATAAAGGCTTGTGAATAACTCGATTGGTTTAAACACGACCTGGTTTTCTACTTCTTCAATAAACCCACCTTGACTGACCGTTAAAACGGTCGACATCGCGGCCGGGATAAACAGCCCCGTCGCGCCATATAAAAACACATAGAGTGTACTTTCTTTTGAACCATAATTCGCAAACGCATAAAAGCTACCTCTTACCGCCAAAAGAATTAACACAATCGAAGCCGGTACTAAGAGGGCGCTACCATAATAATAAGCCGTATCCGGAAAAAAACCGACAATCCCAACGAAAAAGAAAACGAAGAAGACATTCGTCACTTCCCATGTCGGAGAGAGATAACGTTGAATCAATGTATTGACTTGTTTTTCTCGATTCTTGATTTTGCTGTAGAAGGCGAAGAACCCTGCCCCAAAATCAATCGAAGCCACAATCAAATATCCATATAGAAACGTCCACAGCACTGTAATTCCAATCATTTCAATCATGATGAGGTCCCCCCTTCATTTGATGATTCCTCAAAGAAAGATTCACCCGTCTTCTCGTTCCGGTCTAATTCTTTTTGAATCGGGTTCTTTTTGAACATCTTAATCAAAACAGAAACTGTAACGGTACCTAATATGGCATAAAGAATCAAGAATAGGATAAACATCCAGCCGACCGAACTAGAAGTTGTCGCCGCTTCACCTGTACGCATGAGCCCGTATAGAATCCATGGCTGTCTTCCGATCTCAGCAAAGAACCAACCTAACTCAATTGCGAGCATAGAGAGCGGTCCACCTATCAAAATTGCACGGAGCATCCAAGGGTGAAACGAATCAAGACGACGAATATAATTCCCGAGCACGAATAGAAACGCAATCAAAGCAAGGAGCATTCCGATTCCGACCATTCCATCGAATAAGTAGTGGACGTATAAAGGAGGCTGATCTTCAATAGAAAACTCGTCGAGACCAGTCACTTCGTAGCTTGGAAGTCCTCCTGCTAAAATGGACAAGGCGTAAGGGACCTTGATCGCACCACGGACTTCATATCCACCTTCCCCATCTTGCTCTAACCACCCTCCAAGAATCAGTTCCGCCTCAGAGGAAGTCTCAAAATGCCATTCTGCCGCTGCGAGTTTTTCTGGTTGATATTTTGCTAAGTATTTTCCAGAGAAGTCACCAATAATCGCCGTCGCCATAGCAAAAATTAAAGCGACAGTCATCGTCAATCGAAGCGCACGACGATGATAGTGAACCCCTTCATGAGATAAGTCGTTACGGCGCAACAGATGAAACGCTGCGATAGAAGCAAGAACAAAAGCGGCTGTAAGGATAGCCGATGTGATGACATGCGCCATCTTCGTCGGCATCGCCGGATTAAAAATTGCTTCAATCGGATTGACATTCGCTAGCTTACCGTCGACTAAGTCAAACCCGATCGGTTGATTCATGAATGCATTTGTCGCAGTAATAAAAAAAGCTGACATGATTGCCCCAAAGGCGACCGGTATCCCTAGCAATAGATGATACCATGGGTTTTTAAAACGCCCCCATGTATACAGATAGATCCCTAAAAAGATTGCCTCAAAAAAGAAGGCGAATGTTTCCATGAAAAGGGGCAGGGCAACCGTCTGACCAGCTAAACGCATGAAGCTTGGCCATAGAAGAGAAAGTTGAAGGCCGATTGCTGTTCCTGTAACGACGCCTACCGCCACTGTCACGACATATCCTCGTGACCAACGTCTTGCGAGCAATAAATACTTTTCATCACTCCGACGAATCCCGATAAATTCTGCCAACAAAATCAACAAAGGAATCCCTACACCGAGTGTCGCGAAGATTACGTGGAACCCGAGCGTCAATCCAGTTAAAGACCGACTCATGAAAACCGGATCGTTGAACATATTTCATACTCCCCTTCTTTATTATATGCTTCTCATCATGCGAGCAAGTCCGACCAAATTTTGATTGCGGTCGCTAAAATAAGTAATGAAAGAATCCATTGGAGGATTTTTGTGTTCATTTTTTGACCGAGCTTCGCTCCAAGTGGCGACGCGATTACACTAGCAACAATCATGACAGCCGCAGGTTCGTATAACACTTGTCCCGTCGCCACTTTTCCGACTGTCGATCCAATCGATGAAATGAATGTGATGGCCAAAGATGTCGCAATTGTCACACGTGTCGGAATTTTTAAGACGAGCAACATGATTGGAACAAGAATAAAAGCCCCAGCCGCTCCGACGATACCAGACGCCAACCCTGTCACAAATGCAAGCGAGGCGGCCAGTGGTCGATTGAACTCAATCTCATCAGCTTTCTTAGATTCGTCCCCTTTTTTCGGAAGAAACATCATAATGACAGCTAATGTTGCCAATACGGCATAGACGATATTAATACCATTTTCAGACATATACGTTGATCCAAATCCACCAATCAGTCCGCCGATGAGGATACTACTCCCCATATATAAAATGAGCGGCTTATTTAAATATCCACCTTTTCGATATGCAAAAACTCCAGCGATTGTCGCAAAAAAGACTTGAATCGCACTGATTCCGGATACTTCATGCGCACTTAATGCAGCAAATCCTAGAGCCGGTGGAATATAGAGAAGCATCGGATATTTGATAATGGACCCACCGACGCCTACCATTCCTGAAATAAACGAGCCGATAAAACCGATCATAAAAATCGTCACAAACCATAACCAATCCAACATCCATCATCCTTTTCCTTATAATTTTTTTCATACTAAAACAGACCGGACGCAGAAACTCGCGTCCGGTGGGCCCTTCTGTTTCTTATTTGACGACTTCGCTTTCGTATCGGTTGTATCCACCAATCATATTGATAGCGTTAATGCCATGACGGCGTAAAATCGACGTCCCGATTGCTGAGCGTGCCCCGGACTGGCACTGCACGATCACTTGTTCAGCTTGAGGGATTTCCTCGATGCGACGATTTAATGAGCCAAGCATGATGTGTTGTGCGTCTTCAATATGACCAGCCTCCCACTCTGTCAAGTTTCGGACATCAATCAAATGAGCCCCCTGCTGAAGATACTCTCGGACATCCTTCGGTTCAATCTCTTCATATACATCATTGAACTTGACGTCTTCAGGTATCGCATATCCAGCTAAATTATCGATTCCAATCGAGCGAAGCGCGATTTTGATTGCCTCGATTTCCTCGTCTTCCGCAATAAGATAGAAAGGTGTATCATAGTCGACAATCCATCCCATCCAATTTGTAAAAGATGCGTCAAATGGCACATTTACTGTTTTTTCCAAATGTTGCACTTTGAATGGATCGGATGGACGTGTGTCGACTACAAGATGCCCATTTGACACGTAGTTTGCAATTATGTCTCCCTCCATTTTCTTGACAGCTGGCAACTCATGAACAAGCGGTACGCCGACTTTGTTCACGCGCTTCATGACGGCAAAGTATCGCGGCGGTTCCGGTTGCCCCTCGAGCAATGCCTTCATAAAGCTCGCTTCATCACTAAAACGCATCGCCCAGTTGAACTCTTTCTCATACCCGACTGTCGAAGAAGGAACAGCCCCAAGTGATTTACCACAAGCACTTCCAGCGCCATGGGCCGGCCAGACTTGAAGGTAATCCGGTAGTTGTTTAAATTTCTCGATTGATTGATACATCGCCTTCGCGCCAGATTCAGAAGTGCCTACAATCCCTGCTGCTTTTTCCAATAGATCCGGTCGCCCCACATCTCCTACGAACACAAAATCTCCCGTGAAAATCCCCATCGGTTTATCCGCGCCGCCACCTTGGTCGGTAAGCAGGAACGAGATACTTTCCGGCGTGTGTCCAGGTGTATGCATGACCTCAAACTTTAAATTACCAATCGGGAAAGAGTCCCCATCCTTCAAGAGCTGAGCTGTAATACCATCTAAATTTTCGTATTTCCAATTCTCATCACCTTCATCCGAGATGTACATAGTGGCACTAGTCTCAGCTGCGAGTTCACGTGATCCAGCGACGAAATCCGCATGGATATGCGTTTCTAAAGCTCCTACGATGTGAAGACCTTCCTTTTTCGCCGTTTCAAGATAAGGCGTAATGTTTCGCATCGGATCGACCACGATAGCCTCTCCTGTTTTTTGACAACCTACTAAATATGACGCATGTGCCAATTTTTCATCGTAAAAATAACGTAGTAACATGTGTGCGTATCCTCCTTATTTTTTGTTTATCGTTTTTTCTGACATGACTTCAATTGTGGCTTGGATATATCGTAGCCCTTGTTGTACTGAAGGTTCTTTCAACCATTTCATCATCATAAAGAGCGAAATCGGTTTTGTGTCATTCATGGCCCGTCGGCGAACCTCTTCTGCAATACTTTTAGTTTCAGTTGCTTTCTCGACCAACGGCTTCGTATAGCCTTCAAGGCGATCCGCGACGATATCTCGCGTCGATTCATCTTCATAAGCGTCTTTCATAAACATAAATAATTGTTCCATTTGTTCTATAAGCGTCAATAATAAAGGAAGTTTTTCTGTCAGCTTTATCGCACTTGTCCATGTATCGATATTCAGATTTGACGTATCCATTAACACGTCAAGCTTTTCCCGTACGGCTTGATCCATTAAACTGGCGTGCCCAAAATCAATCGCGTCCTCTACTCTTCGAAGTGATCGTTCAATCTCCGGCAAGCGGGCGGCAAGCGAAACTAATGCTTTTTCGACATCTTGCTGAGTCAAGACGCTCTCGAGAGTTTGTTCTCCGTGAACTGTAGAATTCATATTACTCCCCCTCACATCGTCCCTTTTAACATGCCGTTCCAATACATGATCGGAAGGAAATCTTTTTTCAAGATGTACATACTATGTCGCTCTTTTGCTTGATTGAACGGCATCGACTCTTGGGGAACCTTCTCATAATCAAATTCAGCGAGGATTAACTTGTTATATCCTGTGACAATCGGACACGAAGAGTAACCATCATAAGAAGCCACCACGGGCATGTTGTCGATAAGTGACAGCAAATTCGCCACAACGACCGGGGCCTGCTTACGAATCGCCGCCCCTGTTTTCGATGTGGGAAGGTTTGTACAGTCTCCAATCCCAAAAACGGTATTGAACGATTGATGTTGGAGGGTATGTTTATCAACATTGACCCATCCTCCTGCGTCACTTAAGGGACTGTTTCGAATGAATTGTGGTGAACGCATCGGTGGTGTGACATGAATCATGTCATAGCGAATTTCGAATCCACGATCTCCGTCTAAATCTTCGAATACAGCGATCTTTTCTTCAGCACGAATCTCTATTAAATTGACACGAAAATGTGTTTCGATGTCTTTTCGATCAACTACCTTCTCCAACGCGTTGCGATATTTTTCAACATCAAATATTGCTGGATTTGCCGAACCAAAAATGATTTCACTCTGATCACGAAGTCCTTTTTTCTGTAAATGGTCCTCGACGAGATACATAATTTTTTGCGGCGCCCCCCCGCATTTCACCGGAGATGCAGGATGCGTAAAAAGGGCCGTTCCGCCTTTGAACTGACGTAACGTTTCCCATGTGTAATCCACATGTTCAAACGAGTAGTTGCTACAAACTCCATTCGTGCCTAGTGATTCTTTCAAACCCTTGATTTTTTCCCAATCAATTTCAATCCCCGGCGATACGACTAAATAATCGTATTGTATCTTCCCGTGTTTAGATGTCTCTACTTGTTGCTCATTAGGTAAGAACGTGGTCACTCTATCTTGTAACCACTCAGCCCCTTCTGGAATCAACGTTTCCATATCACGTTCTGATTCTGACTTCTGGGCAGCACCAGCTCCCACAAGTGTCCAGAGCGGTTGATAATAATGTTTTTCAGCCGGATCGATTAATAACACCTCTCCGTTCAAGCTCTTTCGTTCTCTCAACAGACGCGCAGCGACACTGATTCCTCCTGTCCCAGCGCCAATAATAACGACTCGAAAACGCGTTTTCATGGAACTCCCCCTCTTTTGTTTTTCTCTCTGATTGATATCATCTCTTTTGAACAAACTACAACAATCAACCATGAGATTTATCACATTACTATCTTAGTTGAAAGCGCATGCAAGACACATAGGGGGATTCCCTCAATTCGACACGAGCCATACCCTTATCAGAGAATTCTGAGGAAGGTATGGCTCGTTTATAACTTTAAATTTCCTTTTTACAGAAATACCAATCTACACACTCGTATCGTGGGTCTTTTGCCCGTTCTTCAGCTTCTTTCTGTGTCTTAGGCGGTTTGACAATGACTTTATCACCTTTCACCCAGTTTGCAGGGATTGAAACCATATGTTCGTCCGCAGTTTGAAGTCCGTCGAGCGCACGCAAAATTTCTTGCATATTGCGTCCTAAGCTCAAAGGATAGTAGATGATTGTACGTACTGTTTGATTCGGATCAATGATAAAGACCGCTCGTGACGCCTCCGTTGTCCCGCCTTCTGGCATCAACATCCCGTAGTCCGTTGCGACTTTTTGATCAAGGTCTGCAATGATCGGGAACGTCAATTCGACACCGAACTTCTCTTTTACATTCAAAACCCAAGCAATATGAGATGACACACTATCAACACTGAGACCGATCAAGTCAGTATTGCGAGCTTTAAGTTCAGGGTAGATTTCTTGAAAAGCAATAAATTCTGATGTACAAACAGGAGTGAAGTCAGATGGGTGTGAGAAAAGAATCCACCATCTTCCTTCAAAGTCTTTATTCGTGAGCGTCCCATGCGTGGTTTTCGCTTCAAATGCTGGAGCTTGTTCACCGATGCGAGGCATTGGTTTAATAATTGTTTCATTCATAAATGATAATTCCTCCTACTTGATAATTTATATTACATGATAATTATTATCGATAATCACTTCTTCGTATATAGGGGTATTCCCTCAATTGTCACGTAGACCTTTGCATATGTTGAGCCAAGCCGTTATCGATATGGATATAATGGGTACCAAAGAGTTGTCAGAAATTCGTTTTTTATGTGTAACACTCTCGTTGCCCTTGAATGTTTAAATCGCATAATAATCGAGATGACAGCTTTTTTAAATGTGTTTGTTAAGAGATGGATAAAAATGCATTGGAGGAATTTATGATGGCAAGTCAGATTGCATTGGACACACTGAACAAAGAAGTTGCGAACTACGGACTACTCTATGTCAAATTACACAACTACCATTGGTATATTAGCGGCCCACACTTTTTCACATATCATGAAAAGTTGGAGGAACTATACAAATTAACCGCTGAACTTTATGATGACGTGGCTGAGCGTCTTCTTATGAATGATGGAACACCTTACGCAACGATGAGAGAATACCTTGATCATGCAACGTTAAATGAAGGTGACCGTAATAATTCTACGGATATGATGATTGAAGAAATAATCGAGGACTTTAAAGCGATTCGTAAAGAGATGCAAGAAGCCATGGAGCAATTCGAAGATGGAGATGAAGCCATCGAGGATACTTTTGTATCACACATCGAACAACTTGAAAAAGAAATCTGGATGCTCTCTACAGCACTAGGCAAAAAAACGAAGTTATGATGATTTACTATTTGGTAGAATGATACTGTTTTTAATAACTAGATAGGTGAACATAAAAGACTATCGTGCACTCAGAATACATTTGAGGCAGCGTAGACATAAAAATGGTACACAGAAGCAAACGACGACTGTGTAAAAACATAAGAGACTGAGCGTCTATACGAAAATTGGCAACACGAACGATAAACCTCCGCTCTATAACACACAAGCTCTCTCGCTTCAGCTTTCTGCTGGGCAAGAGGGCTTGTTGTCAGTTCGCGTAATGAATCTGTTGCCCGGTGACGAGCGGGTAAACAATCAGCCGCGTCCCGTCTAAGTCTTCATTGAACAGCGACACGGCCGTGATCTGGCTGTTCTCATACGTTTGATAGTAGTAGATGCCTCGGTCCATATTGCAGCAAGACGAGTAGGTCGTATATTCGAACGTCCCATCTGCTGCCTCGTTCAGCCCCCGTGTCTGCATCACGGTGTCCAACAGCTTGAAGAACTGGCTGACGCTCTCGGACTCGGCCTGCCCGGAGACCGAGTTGAATTTGGCGAACGTCGCTCGTACGAATCGCGACGTCGACGATAAGTCCCCGGGTAACCCATGACCGCCTAAGCCGAGGCAATACGGTTCGAGCTCGAGTGCTTTCGCAAACGTGTTGTCCGGTAGCTTCGTCGACACATGACGGTAGTCGTTCAAATTGAACAGTTGATAGTCGAACGACGGATTGTTCGTCAACACGCCGACCGGATTGTCGTACACACGCAATCTATTTTTAAGTGGTTCCACGACGATCGACTGCTGTTGGTCGGCAATCAGCCAATGGAGCGGGTGAAGCCGAAGTACGTCGCTGAAATCGATGTTGACTAAGTTGATCGTCTCGAGTCGTTGCTTCACCTCGCCCACCGTGGCACACTGTCCGAGTATCCAAGGGATGAACTCGAACGGAGACACATTGTCTAACCCGCTCGCCTCCGGTTTGAAGTCGGCGTTGCCCGGAAAATTAAGACCGGCCATACTGAGACCCGATTCATTTGTCGCATCATAATAGAGCGGATAGTCGTCGACGATTGTCGCCATCCCGATCATCGCGTAATGATGAGGGGCATCGTCGACTCGTCTATATTTAAAGGGATAGTTCCTGGGCGTGATCGTCACTTGCTCGTGATAAGAGACGTTCAGGTCAAGATTGCGTCCGAAATAGTGGTCTTTTGTCGAATACGTGATGGCTGTACACATAACAGGACTCCTTCCGTTCAAAAACAGACAACGACACTCTTTGGTCTATTCACGTTATCCGGGGACTTCAACCACAGATCCTGACGACAAAAGACCGGTCAAGCTGTCGCTTTACCGGTCTCGCTCGCTATGTTATACGTGACGTTCGACAGAAGGTTCCAGGTCTTGAAAAAACCAGAGACCAAAGCCCTTTAATCCGAAGACGAGCGCCAGTCCGTAATGCATGAGCGCGCGCAACGAATAGTCGATTGTCTCGACCCGAAACGAGATGAAGAACCCGATCATCAACGCGACAATCACGACGCGAAGCGTGAACGTACTTGCTTGTTCCCCGATGGCTTTCCCCGTCGCGTCACCCTGTGAATACGCCACGTCATGGCGCCAATAATAAAAAACTAACGCGAACGACATCAAAGTACTTTGAGGCACGTCCCCGAGCAGGAGTTCCACTACGACCATCCCGAGCATAACGCCCGTCCCTAGTTTCAGTACGTCTTGGTTCGAAAACTTCTCCCGAACACGAAGCATTACCGAACGCTTCTTCATAACACGATAAACCCGACCGTCAATAGTCCATACATGAAGCCAAGGACAATCACGCTGATGGCAATCGATTTATATTGCGGATACTTATGTAACACGACCGCTCCCGCGATGATGTGAATAAACGCGACGATGAACGTCAAAATGGCAAAGCCCATTTGGTTCTTCCTCTCTTCTAAAAAAATAAATAGAAATTCATGGGAATTCATCCGTTTCCCGGTACAATAAAGAATGCATTTATTATATCAATTTTTGGAAAGAAGGCACACCACACCATGAATTATTCACGTACCGATTTAACGACTGAGGAAATGCTCCTCGTCAACAGCGAAGTCGAGAAAAAGAAACGCAATCTCGTCGTTGCGTATTTGCTTTGGCTCTTCCTCGGAGGATTTGGTGCTCACCGCTTCTATTTCAAGAAAACAGGAACAGGCATTGCCATGCTCTTGATGGTCGTTTTGACGATTGGTTTCGGTGCTATCATCACAGGCATTTGGGCACTCGTCGATGCGTTCCTCATGCCTGGTTGGCAACAACGCGAAGTCGAAACAATCGAGCGGGAGACGATCGAGTCGTTGAAAACTCGTAACGAGCAACAAGCAGCCTTTTAACGATCAGACGGCCACGCAAGCGCGCGGCCGTCTTTTGGTTAGAAACTATTCTCTTTTAAGTAGAACGCGAAATTGCGATGTTTCCGCTCTTTCGTCGCGTAATGAATCCATAACCAGGCGAGCGACTCGAGTTCACGGGCGAGCTTCAAGTGGTGGAGCGTATGCGCGTCGAAGCCGATCTTCGAGGCCAAGCCTTGAACGGCCCGAACCGCCTCCTGATCGTCCCCGGCGATGAACATCATCGACTTGTTCGGGTTCTCCAAGGTCTCGACCCCGGTCTGGTTGAACGCCTTGACGATGCGGACGTGCGGGGCCAAGTCCTGCAGATGTTCGGCCCCCGACTTCCCATCCGGCCGCTCAATCGCGTCAAACTCTTTCGCGATCGGGTTCGTCACATCGATAACGATCTTGTCGTTCAAATCCCGGAGCGACTGAATCAAATCGATCGCCGCCGCGAACGGTGTCGTCAGTAACAGAACGTCACTGTTTGACGCCACTTCTTGGAGCGACATCGTTCCCTCTCGTTCCGTCCGAGTCCCGTATAACACGTCATAGCCGACGTCCTCGAACTTGCGGCCGAGCGTACGCCCGACCTTGCCGGCTCCTAATATCCCGATCTTCATGTATCGAGTCCCCCTTATAATTCTTCGTCCGTCCGCGTAATCGTCCCACCGAGTTCGCTCGCGAGCCCATCGAGCACCGAATGGTCAAACTCTTCCCCGATCCCCATCACACCGGTCTGCCCGGGCTCGATGTTGCCGACGGTCCGTTTGAACGTCTCTTGAATGCTTTGGACGTGCTTCAAATCTTTCGTCCCACCGATCAGTCCGCCGGTGAGCGTCCCGAACAGAATCCCGAACGGTCCCCCGAGGATACCAACCGCCATCCCAATCAACGCGCCTTTCGTCGATTTCGTCACCGGTTTCAACTGCACCGCGTCCTCAAATGAAAACGCCCCGTTGTCCTCACGCTTGATGACGACGAGTTGTTCGAACCCGATAAGCCCGTCGGCGTGATATTTTTTCAACTTGCTGAACGCCTGATACGAAATCGACTCTTCTGGAAACGTGAACGTAACGATATGGTACGGCTGTTTTTCCTTCTTACTCATGTTGGCTCCTCCTTTTACACATACAGGGACACATCAGCTTTCCTTTAGTTCTTCCCCGGGTTCAGACGAAAAAAAACCTAGTCCGAAGACTAGGCATTCAAGGATGTTTCTCATTCAATTCATAATGCGAGTACGGGATACAGAGCGGCGTCCCGTACAGCGGGTCTTTCGTGACGACGACTTTTAAGCCGAAGACGTCTTTCATGAACGTCTCATCGACGACGTCGTTCGGATCGCCTTGACGGTAGACGTTGCCGCCCGCGAGTGCGATGACGTGATCAGCGTAACGACAAGCGAGATGCAAGTCGTGGAGCACCATGATGATCGTCTTGCCTTCCAACCGGTTCAACCGGTACATTAAGTCGAGGATCTCGATTTGGTGCGACATGTCGAGATATGTCGTCGGCTCATCGAGAAGGATCGTCTCCGACTCTTGGGCCAAGGCGAGGGCGATCCAGACGCGCTGCTTCTGCCCACCCGACAAGTTGCTGACGAGCGTGTCTCGAAGCGAGACCGTGTCTGTGAAGGCGAGCGCCCGCTCGACGGCGCGCTCATCGTCTTCCGAATAGCGCTTGAAGAACGTCTGGTACGGGTAACGGCCGAAGCGGACGAGCTGTTCGACGGTCAGGCCGTCCGGAGCGACGTTCACTTGCGGCATGAACGCCATGAGCCGGGCCGCTTCCTTCGCCCGGTAAGCGTCGAGCGGCTTATCGCGGAACGAGACCGTGCCTGCTAAAGCGTTGCGCTGCCTCGCGAGCGTCGATAAAAGCGTCGACTTCCCGCACCCGTTCGCGCCGATGAGCACGGTGATCTTTCCGTGTGGGATCGAGAACGTCAAATCGTCGAGCACCGTCTTCTGTTCATAGCCGATGGCGACTTGCTGTAAATCAAATGTATTCATCTCATGCTTCCTTTCATCATACGGCGAAGTAAATAGAAGAAGTACGGCGCACCGATGACGGCTGTCATCACACCGGTCCGGAGCTCATACGGATAAAAGATCGTCCGCCCGATCGCGTCCGCCAACACGACGATCGTCGCCCCGACGAGGAGCGTCGCCCAAACATAAGGCAGTTTCAATCCTTGACGGGCGATGTGCGGTGCCATCAGTCCGACGAAGCCGATGGCGCCGACGAAGGCGACACCGATGCCGGCGAGTAAACACGACAACAAGAGCGTCCCCCGTTGGATCCCGCGCACCGGCACCCCGATGCTCGTCGCAACCGCCTCACTGATGTGGAGCGGCCGGACGTGCCGTTCAATCAAGAAAGCGGCAAGTAAAAACAGGATCGCGAGCGGGACCATGATCGTCAGTTGCTTCCACGTCGCTGCGTACACCGTACCGGTCAACCATTGTTGAATATCGTTCTTCCGATAAACGTTCGAGGCGAGCATCATGAACTGGACGAGCCCTTGCGAGAAGATGCTGATCCCGATCCCGATGAGTGCGAGTCGGACCGGCGGGACGCCGCGCTTCAATAAATAAAACAGAAACGCCCCGACCACGAGTGCCCCGGCAAACGAGGCGAACGGGATATAGGCGAGCGGGACGGACAACTGATTCGTCCGCTCGTCGGTGAAGACGGTAAAGAACGTCGCCGTCGCCACCCCGGCCCCACCGACGATCCCGAAAATCTCGGGTGAGGCGAGTTCGTTCTTGATGGTCAACTGTAACAAATGCCCGCTGACGGCGAGACAGGCCCCGGCGGTGATCGCCATGAGCACGCGCGGCATCCGGAACTCGTAGACGATGAGCTCCGCGAACGCGTCACCCGATCCAGCGAAGAGTGCCCCGAGTGACCACGGCGTCAAAAACGTTTCTCCGATGGCGAGACCTAAATAAATGGCAATGATGAGACCGACAAGTAAAGCAACCGCCAAGACGACTTCACGCCTCCTGAGCGTGAACGAGAACGGTCCTTTTCGAAAACTGTATGATTTCATGACTTAAAGACTCCTTGTCTAGCACTGACGAGATAGATGAAGAAAGCTCCACCGATGACGGCGAGCACGACACCGACCGTGACTTCGCGGGGGAATAAAATGATACGTCCGAAAATATCGGCCGCGAGCAACAGTACACTTCCGAGCAGGGCGCTCCCGAGCAACCTCGCGAAAAACGCCGTACCGAACATGTACCTAGCGAGGTGCGGGGCGAGCAATCCGACAAAAGCGATCGGACCGGCCAGCGCGACACCGAACGCCGACAAGATGACGGCGAGCGTCACGGCGACGAACTTCACAACACCGACGTTTTGACCGAGCGAACGGGCGACTTGATCACCGAGCGACAACGTCTCAAGTTCTTTACTGATGAAGATGACGAGCACGGTCGCGCCAATCATCCATGGCAAGAGCGTCGTCACGAGCGTTAGCGATCGTCCCGCGACCGACCCGGTCAGCCAAAATAGCACTTCGTCGAGCGCCCCTTCCTCATACGCGATAATCGATTGGGTGAACGAGCTGAACAGCGCCGCGAGCGATGCGCCGGCGAGCGTCATATACATGACGTTGCCACCGTTCGCGCTGAGGAGATAGACGATGACACCGGCGATGAAAGCGCCAATGAGTGCGGCCGTCGTGAACGAGGCGATACTGCTGAACCCGAACAGCGTCACGAGCACGATGGCGAGACTCGCCCCGGCGTTGACGGCCAAAATATCGGGTGACGCGAGCGGGTTGCGCGTCACGAGTTGAAACAAGAGTCCAGCCAAGCCGAGGACACTCCCGACGACGAGGGCGACGGCGGTCCTCGGAATCCGATTGTCCTCTAAGGCGATCATCGCCTTAGAGGATACGTCACCACCTAAGCCGAGCACGTCTTCGTGACCGACCGGGATGACGCCGACCCGTAAACTGATATAACTCAAGATTGGTAATGCGATGATCAAGGCAAATAGTTTGATCCACGGTTTCATCATTTCCTCACTTCTTTCCTCCCCTACCATAGCAAAATCTCGCTGTTAGAAAAAGGGGTTGACAGTGATAATCATTATCACTTATAGTCGGGAAGGAAAACTTACTATACAGAGGAGACTTTATCCATATGAAAAAACTTACATTAGCGTTACTTACGCTCTGTCTGACCGTTGTCCTCGCTGCTTGCGGCGGGTCGGAAGAGGCGACCAACTCGAACGAATCAGAAGAAGCAGCGACACGCACAGTCGAGCACGCCATGGGCACGGCTGAAGTTCCAACAGAGCCGAAACGCGTCGTCGTCTTGACGAACGAAGGGACCGAGGCGTTGATCGCCCTCGGCGTCAAACAAGTCGGTGCCGTCAAGTCATGGAACGGTGACCCGTGGTACCCGCACATCGAGTCTGAGATGACAGATGTGACGGAAGTCGGGACAGAGAGCGAGGTCAACCTCGAGGCGATCGCGAAACTCGATCCAGACCTCATCATCGGTACGAAGCTTCGCCAAGAGAACATCTATGACAAGCTGAACGCGATCGCACCGACGGTCATGTCAGAGACGCTTAAAGGCGACTGGCAAGAGAACTTCGCGCTTTACGCGAATGCCCTCAACCTCGAAGACAAAGGAAAAGACGTGTTAGCTGACTACGACCAACACGTCGCAGACACGAAAACTGAGCTCGGCGACGCCGTGAACAAAGAATTGTCGGTCGTACGTTTCCTTCCTGGCGCGTCACGCATCTACTTCACGGACAGCTTCTCAGGCGTCATCTTAGGCGACGTCGGCGTCAAACGCCCGGCGTCACAAGACCGCACGGAATTCGCTGAAGAAGTCACGATGGAACGCATCCCGGAAATGGACGGCGACCATATCGTCTACTTCACATATGGCGGTGCGGACGGATCGAAGACGGCCGAAGAATGGCAGTCAAACCAGCTTTGGAAAGACTTGAAAGCCGTCAAGGCCGGTGAAGTGACCGAAGTGAGCGACGATACGTGGAACACGTCGGGCGGCGTCTTGTCAGCCAACGAAGTGCTCGACGAACTCGTCACCATCTTGAAATAAGCACAAGCGCGCCAAATCGGCGCGCTTTTTTTAACATAATTAAGCGAGAATTCTCCCACCTCTAAGCGTCTGGGGCGAAGCCCAGCGTAGGTGGGAGATGAATCGCCCGTACATAAACTTCTTGGCCACCCCTGTGACAGATATGACGAACAGAAGTTCGTGATTCCGTCAGATTTCCCTTCCCCCGTCGCGGGTATCGGATGAGGAAGGCGTTCATCACGATCATCGGCCGAGAGGAGGGGGAGACATGCTGAATGGCTACAAATACCGGCTCCACCCGACGTCGGAACAGGCCGATTTCCTGGTCAGGACGATCGGCTGTGCCCGGTTCATCTACAACAAGCTGCTCGAGGACCGCATCGCCATCCACGAGGAGGCGAAGGCTGGGACCGGCCCGAAGCGCAAACTGCCGACACCCGCCTCGTACAAGCCCCTGTTCCCGTTCCTCGCCGAGGCGGACAGCCTCGCGCTCGCGAATGCGAAGCTTCACCTCGACGCGGCGTTCGCGAAGTTCTTCGCCGGGACGGCCGGCTTTCCGGTGTTCAAGTCGAGACGGAAATCGCGCGCCTCCTACACGACGAACAACCAGCACGGCACGATCCGCATCGAGGGGGACCGGGTCCGGCTCCCGAAGGTCGGGTTCATCCGCTTCACACAGCACCGAATCTTCGACGGGGCCATCCGCTCTGCGACCGTGTCGATGACGAAGACGGGCAAGTTCTTCGTGTCGCTCCTCGTCGAGCAGGACGACGAGCCGTGGGTCCCGGCCGAGCACAAGATTGGGATCGACCTCGGCCTCGGGCACTTCGCCGTCATGACGAACGACGCGCTCGTCACGGAGAAGATCGCGAACCCGCGCAACCTACGAAAGGCCGAGGCGCGGCTCAAACGCACGCAGCGTGCGCTCTCCCGCAAGAAGCCCGGCAGCCGGAACCGCGAGAAGGCCCGGCTCGTCCTCGCGAAGAAACACGAGCAGGTCAAGAACCGACGGCACGACTTCCTCCACAAGCTGTCTAGACGCATCGTCGACGAGAACCAAGTCGTCGTGGTCGAGACGCTGAAGCCGAGGGAGATGATGCAGGACCGCCGCCTGGCGAAGTCGATCGGGGACTCCGGGTGGGGCGAGTTCGTCCGCCAGCTCGCCTATAAATGCAGGTTCCACGGCCGGACGCTCGTTCAAGCCGATCCGTGGTTCGCCTCGACCCAGGTCTGTTCGGCCTGCGGCGAGAACGGCGGCAAGAAGGACCTGCACGTCCGCGAGTGGACATGCGCCGCATGCGGCGCGCACTATAAATGTCAACGTCTTTATGTACAATTTCGTTCGCTTAATAATGCTCACTATTGCTCACTTCATCAGCCACAGTTTGTTCTGACCGATGGTCTTTCAATCGATAAGAGTCCCCGGTGATTGGCAC